>JBDTTC010000190.1:0-11466 GCA_039930825.1 Arenimonas sp. | reverse complement strand
CTTTCCCAGTCGCGCCAGCCAGGCATCAATGATCTTTGGCGAAATTGAAAACGGCAATACCCTGCGCGTGCGATCACAAATGCCCGAAGGCGGCATTATTTTCAGTGATGGCATGGCCGCAGACGGTTTGGAGTTTCGCTCGGGGCTGGAAGCGAGCATTTCGATTGCCGAACAACGCGGGCATTTGCTGCATTAATTTATGAAACAATTCGGACGGTACTATTTCTGGATTTTCCCTAGTCACCACTAAACAAGGTTTGCCATGCGCTCCATTTTAATTACCGATTGCTTGCAGCATGACTTTGTCGGTCCGGTGGAGCGATTTGAAGGTCTGCCGAATGCCTTGCATGTGGGTCATGACGAGTCATTGCGCTTATTGGGGCCACAGCCGGAAGAAGGCCCCGTGATGCGCATGCTCGCTTGGGCGCACCAACAGCCCGATGCTGACCTTAAAGTCATTCATGTGCGTGATTGGCACGATTCGAAAGATCCCCTGCAAATCGAACATCTTTCGCAATTTGGTTCGCACTGTGTGGCTAACACACCGGGCGCTGACTTTGTGTTTCCGTTAGAGGCTGCTTGCAAAGAAAAACACATCGATATCGTCAATGCCACGACACTGACCAATTTTATCGGTACCGATCTTGAGCAACGGCTCGCCCCTCTTGCGAAAGAACCCGTCCGCGTTGGCTTGATGGGCGTATGGACGGAGGCAAAAATAACCTTTCTGGCCTATGACCTTCGTGCTCGTTATCCGCATTTTCAGATTGCTGTTTGCTCGGCTTTAACGGCTTCATCATCCCGCGAGAATCACTTTCTGGCGCTCGATCAACTTGAACGCATTGTGGGCGTGCGTGTTATTGATTCTGTCAGTGAGTTTGTTGATTTTCTCGGTGGCACGCTGGAAGACGCACCTTTAATCGGCTTTAGCGAAAAGCACCCGACGCTCTCGATTAGTGATGGAACGGTACTCAGCGACAACGACCAACAATTAGTGCGTTATTTATTTCGAGGCTGTCGAGAAGTCACTGTGCGCTCACTAGATGGTGGTTTCTCTGGCAATGCTGTCTTGGGAACCCGCAGTATTGATTTGCACGGCCATGATGAGTCTCCCCACGTAGTCAAAATTGGCGATGCCGGACCGATTGGTCAAGAGCGAACTTCGTTTGAGCGCATTGAATCGGTACTGGGAAACTCCGCACCCAGGATTGTCGATTTTGCCGATTTAAAAGGTCGCGGTGCTTTGAAGTATCGCTATGCCGCGATTGGTCATGCACCCGCACGTTCGTTCCAAAAGCTTTACGAGTCCGGCATCACACAAGATGAAATCAATCGGGTTTTTGATCTGGTATTTGGCGATCAATTAGGTCGTTTGTATTTAGCCGCACAATCGGAACGCTCGGATCTGTTGCAGTACTACGATTTCGATCCGAAATGGACCGCCTCCGTTCGCCGCAAGCTGGTGGATTTGTTGGGTGAAACAGGAGGTGAAAGTCATTTGATTTTTCCAGGCGATGTGCAAGTTCCTTCCATTGCAGGATTTTACGAACATGCCCTTGCCAAGATGCCCCGTATTCCCCGTGCACATTATTTTTCGCATGTGCATGGCGATCTCAATGGCGCGAACATCTTGCTCGATGAGCCCGGAAACGTCTGGCTGATTGATTTTTTTCACTCGCATCGCGGTCATGTCTTGCGAGATTTGATCAAGCTTGAAAACGACTTGCTCTACATCTGGACAAAAATCGAAAGTGAAGAAGAATTAATCGAAGCAATGCAATTATCCGATTGGCTGTTATCGGTTCGAGACCTGGGTAGAGAACCCGTCATTGAATCTGCTCCCATATTCAAGCATCCACCGTTGAACAAGGCCTTGCAATCAATTCTCAAGCTGCGTAGTTTTTACACTTCCCTTATTCAGGCTGATCGCGAACCCACGCAATTGCTGATTCCTCAAATTCGTTATGCCGTTCATACCCTGAGTTTTGAAGAGTCGAATAGTTGGCAAAAGCGCTGGGCACTTTATACCGCTTGTCGGGCAGCTGAACTGCTACAACGAATGGCACAACATTCCGGACCATTACGTGTTGATTGGATGCCCGAAAAATTCACTGCTCCCGGCAGAGTAGGTTTGACCATCGTGCCTGGCCGCCGTGATTACGAACGCTCGCTTGAAGCGGATATTAGGACCCTAAAACGCGAAGGCATCAATGCAATAATATGCCTGCTGGCAAACGACGAATTCGAAAAATATGGCGTTCCCCAATTGCTTGAACAATATCGAGCCAATGGCATGGATGTTCTGCACCTACCCACCATTGATCGCACGCCACCGAGCGATGACGCACTTGCAGCAGCAATGAGCTGGATTAACGAAGGTCTATCAAACGGCAGACGCGTGCTTATTCACTGTGTTGGTGGCTTGGGGAGAGCGGGCACAGTCGCAGGCTGCTGGCTCAGGCAACAAGGCCTCGAAGGGGATGCGGCAATAGCGACCGTTCGGGAATTTCGATCGGTTAGAGCCATAGAAACAAAGGAACAGGAGACGGTTGTTAGGCAGTTTTAGGGCGCCTGCAGACCGAGTGTTTGGCGGCGAGGCAAACTATGCTTTACAGTCACGGGCTAATTATCCATTACAGAACAGTAATCACTCATTGAACACTCTGCTCGAAACCCACGAACTGGAAACTGCCGCCAATCCGTCCATCTGCATTATCTGGCTACATGGCCTTGGTGCCGACGGCTTTGATTTTGCGCCAATAGTGCCCGAGCTAGTTCGCAGCAGATGGCCTGCCATTCGTTTCATTTTTCCTCATGCTCCCGTTCGCGCTGTGACTATCAACAACGGTTTTCGTATGCGAGCGTGGTACGACATCAAAAGTTTCGACTTCAACCTGCGTGCCGATGAAACCGGCGTGCGCGAAAGCATGGCTCAAATCGAAACGCTGATAGCTCGCGAGAATGAGCGCGGCATTCCGGCTTCGCGGATTTTTCTGGTCGGGTTTTCACAAGGCGGAGCCATTGCGCTGGCGACCGGATTGCGGCGAGAGTCGGGGTTGGCAGGTATTGTCGCGCTCTCAACTTATTTGCCGATGCCGGAAGCTACCGCGAATGAAATTACCGTCGCCGGAAAAAATACGCCGGTATTTTTTGCCCATGGCAGTGACGATCCGGTAATTCCGGCAGCCATCGGCAAATCCAGTTATTTTGTTCTGGCGAAAATGGGTGTGGAAACACGGTGGCAGGAATATCCGATGCAGCATGCCGTGTGTGCAGAGGAAATTACCGATATGGCGACCTGGCTTGAGCAACACATCCCTGCCAGTTAGAACATGTCAATGCTTGCAAGCCAGCGCTTGGACTTGCATCATTCGAGCATGAAAATCCTGATCGCCGATGATGAAACATTAGCGCGTGAACGTTGCGCCGAACTATTGCGCGACATTCCCGATTGCAGCGTCATGGGACAAGCCGTCAATGGCCGCGATGCGGTCGAGCAAGCCATTGCTCTGCACGTCGAAGTGGTACTGATGGACATAGCAATGCCGGTTATGGACGGCCTCGAGGCCGCTCGGCATTTACAAAAAGTCGACAATGCGCCTTCCGTGATTTTCTGCACAGCTTTCGATGAACATGCGCTCGCCGCATTCGATGCTGCAGCTATTGATTACCTGGTCAAACCGATTCGCAAGGAGCGCTTACAACAGGCTCTTGATCGCGCGCGTGCGCATCGGGCCGGCACAGCTTTCGCCCTCGAGAAAATCATGCCCGTTAAACGGCGCACCCATTTAAGCGCCAGTTTGCGTGGTAGTTTACGATTGATCTCGATAGAAGATATCTACTACCTGCAGGCGGACGAAAAGTATGTCGTCGTGCATCACGCCCGTGGCGAGGATTTAATCGAAGAATCGCTGAAATCACTCGAACTGGAATTCGCAGACATTTTCTTGCGCATACACCGCAACTGCCTGGTATCGCAAAACGAATTTCTCGAACTGCGGCGCGACAACGACGGTAGCGTGCAGGCGATTCTGCGGCATGGCAAACAAGCGCTCGAAGTCAGCCGTCGCTGCGTACCGGGTTTACGCGAACAATTAAAGCACCTTTAGAAGCATGCCAGAATTACCCGAAGTAGAAACCACCCGTGCCGGTTTGGCACCGCATTGCGAAGGTCGCATCATTCGCAGCGTGACATTGCGCCGTCCGGATTTGCGCTGGCCGATCCCGAAAGAAATAAAAAAAATCCTACCCTCGCAGTCAATATTGAAAGTACGCCGACGCGCCAAATATTTATTACTCGATACCGAGCCAGGAAGTGCCTTGCTACATCTCGGCATGTCGGGCTGCCTGCGCATCCTGCCGCATTCGAGCCGAGCCGAGAAGCATGATCATGTCGATATTATTCTCGATAACGACACCATAATTCGCTTCACCGACCCGCGTCGTTTTGGCTGCCTGCTTTGGCAACCAGTAGGTGAAACCCACAAGCTATTGCAGCATCTCGGCCCGGAACCCTTGTCGGAGGCATTCGATGGTGATTATTTGTTTGAATGGAGCCGCGGCCGACGCACGCCGGTTAAACACTTTTTGATGGAACAGTCTGTTGTAGTTGGTGTCGGCAATATCTATGCAGCGGAGAGCCTGTTCAAAGCCGGAATTGCACCCCAGCGCGAAGCCGGCAGCATCTCGCGAACCCGTTATCAGGCACTCGCAGATGCAGTTAAAAGTATTCTGAACTACGCCATTGCCCGTGGTGGTACGACATTGCGTGACTTTCTGAATGCCGACGGTGCACCGGGCTATTTCGAGCAGGAGCTCTTCGTTTACGGACGTGAAGACGAACCTTGCAAGGTTTGCGGCAAACCGGTTCAGGATTTGAGAATGGCTAACCGCGCCAGCGCCTGGTGCCGGAAATGCCAGAAATAGGCTTTTTACGTAACAATTCGTAACAAGACGCGCATTCGGCTTACACTAGAGCTTCAACCCGCCTAGACGGGAACGGGGAACGCATGGCTGAAGCTGCAGACATAACCTTATGGCTTAACGCTGCTCGTAGTGGTGATAAGAACGCGCTGGATCGCGTGTTATCCACGCTATACGCCGAGCTTCATACAATGGCGCGCCGACATCTGGGCGGTAATCAGGGCCATACGCTCGATGCCACTGGTTTGGTGCATGAGGCGTATATCAAATTGGTCGGTCGCAGCACGGCCGAATTTGAAGATCGTGCGCACTTTTTCGCTTACGCCGCGTCGGCGATGCGTAGCGTTGTCGTCGATTACGCCCGTCAGCGTCTTGCAGTAAAACGTGGTGGCGATTTGCACCGGGTAACTGAATTACCCGAAGATGCCGTTGGCGGCCTGCGCCTGGATGAAGATCTGCTCGGGCTGGACACGGCGTTGAATCGTTTGGCTGCCGTCGATAAAAAGTTGGCCCAGGTCGTTGAATTGCGTTATTTCGCCGGTTTGTCGGAAACCGAAATCGCCGAATTGTTGAAACGCTCGGAACGCAGCGTACGGCGCGACTGGCAAAAAGCTCGTCTATACTTGTTGGCATCTCTCCAAGACTAAACGGTAATCATGCATACCGAGCGCTGGGCCACGTTATCGCCCTTGTTGGATGAGCTGCTCGAACTCAGCGGCGATGCCCGTGAAATGCGTTTGTACCAGATGCAAGAGCAATATCCCGAGCTTGCCCAGGAATTGCTGAAAATGATGGATCTTGAGCGAAGTCACCCTGACTTCATGGCAGAGCCATTGGCTAATCTCGATAATCTTAGCCCGCGGATCAACGATGAAATCGGCCCCTATCGTTTGGTCAGTCTGCTCGGCGAAGGCGGTATGGGGCAAGTCTGGTTGGCTGTACGTTCCGATGGCTTATACGAACGGCGTGTAGCATTGAAATTGCTACGACCGGGCCTTGGTGATATCGGACTGCGACAACGTTTTACGCGCGAACGACAAATTCTTGCGCGTCTGGCACATGCCAACATCGCTAGACTGCTGGACGCCGGCATCATGGCGGACGGCCAACCGTATCTGGCACTGGATTACGTCAATGGCGAACCGATTACCGATTACGTCAAACGCTTGAATCTGGATTTGCGTGCGCGCCTGCTGCTGTTCCGGCAAGTCTGCGATGCAGTCAGCCATGCCCACGCCAATCTGGTTGTGCATCGTGATTTGAAGCCTTCGAATATCATGGTGACGCCAAACGGCGAAGTGATGTTGCTTGATTTTGGTATTGCAAAATTACTCGATCACAAAACCGGCGAGCATACCGAAATTACCCAGACCGGTCATCGCACTTTCACTCTGCATTACGCTGCGCCTGAGCAACTGCGTGGCGAAATTATCAGCACGCTGACCGATGTGTATGCGTTGGGCGTCGTGCTGTACGAAATTCTTGCCGGCTGCAAACCCTATGCGCCGGAACGCAAGACCGATGCCGCTTGGGAAGAGGCCATCCTGAAAGACGAGCCGATCCGTCCATCGCAGGCCCTGCTGAAAAACACGGCGGCCATTGCACAGAGCCACAATAAACGCGTTGCAAAACAATTGGCGAACGATCTCGACAATGTTGTACTCAAGGCATTAGCGAAAGATCCCGAATCGCGCTACACCTCGGTGGAATCCTTTAAACAGGATCTATTGCGTTATCTCGATGGCCAGCCAGTTCACGCACGTGCAGACAGCCTGGGTTACCGCACTCAGAAATATATCCAACGACATGCCTTCGCCGTTGTTGCGGGCGTCGGTGTAAGTACGGTGCTGGCAATCGCACTTGCGATTACAAGTTGGCAGGCGAACCAGGCTTTCAGGGAAGCCAATCGAGCTGAAGCGATGCAGGGATTCGTGGTCGCACTATTCGAAAATACCGGTGATAAAACCAATCCCGAAGACGTTAATGTGCGTGAACTACTCGATGCTGGCGTCCGACGTGCCGATACCGAACTATCAAACCAGCCGCAGGCACGAGCTGAATTGCTTGGACTAATCGCACGTCTGCGCTCCGGGCTGGGTGATGATCGCGAAGCGTTGCGTTTGCTGGATAAACAATCGATGGCATTTATGCAGCTCGATATCAACACGCCGCCGGAATTGCGTCTGGAGTCGCTCGCTATCCGTGGTCACAGCCTGCGCCAACTCGGACAATACGATGCCTGTATCCGCGATCTGGCACCGTATCTGCAGGTTGCCGAAGATATCTCCGACAAAACGCCCAAAATCAGCTCTGCTTATTTTTCCGAACTCGGTCGCTGTCATGGTGCGCGGGGCGGCATAAACGTTGCCCGCGATTTATTTGGCAAGGCTTTGCAGATACGCAAGAACATGACTAATGAAAAAGCGTTGCAAGCAGAAAGTCTTGCCGATTTGGCAAAACTACTGGGTGATGAAAAAAAGTATTCGCAAGCCATTACTCAAGCGCGCGAAGCCTTGTCGATGCTTCGACAGGCTAGCGGAGAGCGCAATGCTCTCGGTGTCGGCATCTGGTACGACCTTGGACGTTTTTATCGAGGTGCCGGTAATCTGCGCGAAGCGGAAGCCGGTTTCCGGCAAGCGCTGGATATAAGTCAAAATCGCTTCGGCGTGAATCATCCACTCAACGGACCCAGCCAGCAAGCATTGGCAGAAATCTTGATACTTAAAAATGAATACGACGAAGCTGCGCGTTTGCTGAGCACAAGCAAGGAACATTTCCAGCAGCAATGGGGCGATGAAAGCCCGAAATTTGCCGACATAGCCATGCAGCAGGCATACGTGGCACTGCAACGTGACAACGCGCAAGATGGAATTGCATTCGCAAGCGAGGCACAAAATTTATTTGCGAAATCCCGGCAGCCTGATCAATACGTTGCAGCCACCTGTTTGCTGGCACAGGCACAAAGCGCGCAGGAGTTAAACAGCCCGCAATCTGTGCAAACGGCAGAGCAATGTCTGTCGCTCGCTATCAAACAGAAACTGCCGCAGCTTCAAAGCCATGCCGTTGCGATGGCAAATCTAGCGATGGATCGCGATAACATCGAACTTGCCCATGAACGGTTGAACATTGCCGCAGCAGCAAGCAAAACGAGCTCGGCCGGTTTGGTGCTCGCATGGTTACGCCTGCAGGAATTACAAAAAAGTTTTGCGCTCGACGATGCCGTATTCGATCGTGTACAACAGACACTGAAACAACAGGTTCCACCACAACTGGATTTGCTGCGTGCAAGCACCGCCCTGCGCGCCAATTATTATTGTCGCAACCAGCGATCGTTTGATGGCGAGCAGCTACGCACTAGAATACTGGCCGAAGCCGCGCAGCAAAATCCGGAACGCCGGTTTGAAATTAGGCAATTGCAGAGCCTGAGCAAAGCCTGTCATTAAAAAGTTCGCAGGTTTATTCGTCGTAATCGTTTCGATCATCAAGTGGAAGGACGGCCTGCTGCAAATCAATTCGGCCTTCGCCCGCCATGATTTTCTTGAATTCAATACGCGACACCGAAACATAACGTTCATTGCCGCCAATTTGTACTTGCGGACCTTCTTTGACTGCCCGACCATTTTCATCCACGCGTACTACCATCGTCGCTTTCTTTCCGCTGTGGCAAATGGTTTTGATTTCGGTCAGCGAATCGGCCCAGGCTAGCAGATACTGACTACCCTCGAATAATTCACCGCGGAAATCGGTACGCAAGCCATAAGCAAGTACCGGAACCTTGTGTTGATCGACGATTTCCGTTAGCTGCCAAACCTGGGTTTTAGTGAGAAATTGCGCTTCGTCCACCAGCACGCAATCTATTTTATTGTGCTTTGCAATCACCCGATTAAGCAGTATTTCCAAATCGTCATCACGTTCAAAGACAATGGCTTTTGCTTTCAGTCCGATCCGTGATGCCACCATACCCTCCCCCGCACGGTTATCTAGCTTGGGCGTGAAAATCAGTGTTCGCATGCCGCGTTCGTGGTAGTTGTAGGCACTCTGCAACAAGGTGGTCGTCTTGCCGGCATTCATTGCCGAGTAGTAGAAAAATAATTTGGCCACAAACCACCTGCATTTTTACGATTAGAAGATTGCACGTGCCGAACTATTTGCCAAAATAGCCACAGCTCGGGATAAAAAACGACTGCTCCAGATAAACACTGAACTCAGCTAAGTAAATAGCTGAGAAGAAAATCCATGGCAGCCTGTCATTTTACTCTATCGCGGGTTCGCTGAGATTGGCAAGATCAGAAGTATGTAAGCCATGATAACGCTAATAGTGCTGTAGGACAGGCAATAAAAATGGCCATCAAGATGGCCATGATTACTACAAGCACACAAAACCGAACATAAGCGCTTTATTTATCCGCAGCTTCAACTTGCCATAACGCCTCTTCGGCGCTCAATCGTATAAGCGCCTTCCTGCCGTAGCGATAACCATGAACCGAGCCTAGATCCAAAGCCGGATGATTATCGCTAATACTTGGCCAGTTATTTATCTTTATCGGAATTGATTTGATCGGCCGGCGCGTTTTGTAGCCGGCCTATATTGACCGTGCCTACTGCCGGATCTTTCCATGCAATATCTTGCCATTTCCAATATTCTGCAGGCTTCCAGAATTTGTCTTGGTAGTAATCCGAGCCATCTACTTTGTTCTTGCACTCCAACGGAACTTTTGGATCAAATCCCGCAATATCCAGACACACATGTTCAGTACTGACAAACCCGGCGTGACTACCCACGACATGTGTTTTTGCCCGACGTAGAGCAACCTCCATTCGATTCTTTGCGATGTCATCGCCATAATATTTATGTAGCTGAAGGCTAACGGCAACCGCTTGCTTGCGTTCATCCTCGGAGAGCTGGGACCATATTTTTTCCCGGCTTAGTATCATCGCAGGATACTCGCGCTCCGCAGCAATATCGATCCATGCATACGCCTGAATTCTATCTGCGGCTACGCCTTCGCCTTTCCACAACATCTCGGCCAGCATTCCCTGCGACGGCTTGTCGGCATATTTTGCAGCGCGCTTAAAGTTGGTAAATGCTTCGCTGTATCGCGCTTTCCTATAAGCCTCGGTTCCAAGCATGCGATACAGTAGATCTGGATGTTCGTGAATAAAGACGTTTGAGTTAGTAATTACTTCGTCTTGCAGGGGATTGGATGCTTCAGCCGTACCGATAAAACCTACCGTCAAAAACAAAGCCGCAATAATAACTCGCATAGATGCACTCCCGATCAATCGTGATTTCAGCATAACTCATTACCGGTTTACAAAATCGAGCGCATTCATTTGAAAGTCACTTCAAAACTCTACCTTTGGCTAGATACCAAAATCGCAGATAAGACAGCAAGCAAAGTACACGTTTGCTTACTGTATTCGCAATCAAATCAAACTACTGCACTTTTTTCGTGTTTGCTATTTCTCGGGAACGACGGGCGCAGGTTTCTCGGAGGGGGCTTGCAACTTACCGATACTGACCGTACCCACTGCCGGATCTTTCCATGCAATGTCTTGCCATTGCCAATAATCTTTTGGCTTCCAGAATTTGTCTTGGTAGTAATCCGAGCCATCCACTTTGTCTTTACACACCAACAAATCTGTTGGTTCAAGCCCCGTCATATCCAGGCACAAATGCGAGTAACCGACGTAACCAACGCGGCTCCCCAATACATGTGTTTTTGCCCGCCGAAGAGCAACTTCCAAACGATTCTTTGCGATGTTGTCACCGTAATATTTGTGTAGCTCGAGGCTAACGGCAACCGCTTGTTTGCGTTCATCTTCGGAGAGCTGCGACCACATTTTTTCCCGGCTTAGTATCATCGCAGGGTACTCACGCTCCGCGGCAATATCGATCCATGCATATGCCTGAACTCTATCTGCGGCTACACCCTCACCTTTCCACAACATCTCGGCCAACATGCCCTGGGAAGGCTTGTCTGCGTATCTAGCAGCACGCTTGAAATTAGTAAACGCTCCGCCAAACTGCGCTTTTTTATATGCATCGACTCCTCGCAAGCGATACTTCAAGTCTGGATGTTCAGCAATAAAGAGGGGGGAGTTAGTGATTACCTGGTCTTGCGATGGATTGGATGCTTCAACCGTACCGACCGAACCGATAAAACCAACAGTGACAAACAAGGCCGCAATATTGACTCGCATAAGTGCACTCCAGACTATTTGTAATCTGAGCATAACTCATTACCGGGGTACAAAATCAAGGGCAAGCATACGAAAATCACGGGCGGCTCTTCGCAGGCCTTAAGTACCCAATCGCAGGTAATACAAAAAGCAAAGCTTCGGCGTCTTGGCAATCAGATCAAACGATTAGATTTTTTCGTGTTCGCTATTTCTCGGTTTTCTCGGGAGTGGTGGGCGCAGTCTTCTCGGAAGTGCTCTGCAACGGACCGATATTGACCGTACCTACTGACGGATTTTTCCATGCGGTATCCGCTCATCGAAGGGCAGGGCAATTTCGGCTCGGTAGACAACGATCCACCC
>JBDTTC010000189.1:0-2541 GCA_039930825.1 Arenimonas sp. | reverse complement strand
TGATTTCCCAAGCTCCTTGTTAAGTGAGCCTATGAAATCATGTTGAAGCCGGTGCCGCTTTCAGAATCTTTAGCAACTTGCGAATGTCTTCCCTGCCCGATTGCTGCATAAATGCACTCGGAGCCAATCCGAATGTCTGTCTAAACAAGGTCGTAAATTGGCTATGACTCGAAAAGCCAAGGTCATGGGCAAGTGTCGATAAATCTTTCTGCTCCGGCAAACGCTGCAAAGCCTGGGCCAAACGCAAACGCAGGTGATATCGATACAGTGGCACACCTTCCAGTTCACTGAATATCTGTGTCAGATACACTGGTGATGCACCGACGCTGCTGCCTATTTCGGCCAGACTTATTTTTTTCGAAGTGGACTCGGCCAGCAATAACTTTACGCGATCAATCAAATGCCGCCTGGAACGAGTTGGACGATTCTGTGCTCTTGGCAAGGGTGCGAATGCCAGTCTCGCCAATGCCAGACTGATGGATTCCGCTTCGAGTGTGTTTGAAGTATTCGTCATCAGGCGCTTGAGCAGGACTGATCGCAAGGCCTGTGCAGACGGGTTTAGATTTCGCTCGCGTATTCGAAAACGCCGGGTAGCCTCATCATAGAAATCTGCCCCCGCCAGTTCCTGTAAAACTGACTCGGGCAAGGTCATGACGATGCACGAATCACCGCCGGTAACGGGATGGCTGACTTGATGTACTTCATCGGCACCGAAGAATAAAACCTGGTTCGCATCGGCTACCGATGCAGCACTGCCAAGGTGCCGGATAAACATCCCGTGATAGGGAAATATCAACTGCGCATCGGTCGTATGTTCTTCACCGCTGCGATGACGGCACTCACCGCGACAACGCACATCGGCAATGCACGCGGTAGCGGATGAAAACAGCGGCGTTCGCGTGAATTCAGGTGGCGGAATTACATGATGGCGATGTTCGGCTCGATTCATTTTTTCCGGCTTGCAACAGATGCTCCGTAAGGCACGGCAGCTTGTCAAAGGTAATGTTACGCCTGCTGCATCGCTGCTTGAATAGCTCCAAGGTCACGATCATGCAATTTCTTGATTTCCCGTTTTTTCCACCACTGCCAAAGAAGCAAGGTAAGGACCAGATTCAGACCCAACCCCAATAAACCCGACTCCGGGCCATAGATGGCTGTTTGCTTGACGCCCAACACGCCTACCGTGGTGCCGAACCCGAAAAGCACATAGACGCAGGCATTCCATACCGCATGGCAGACACTGGTCACGATGATGGAACCTGAAATCGACCGCAACATGCCCCAGATGGCGCCAACGAAAACAGCGTTAAGCAACAAGACCGGGATTTGCGCCAAGGGCAAAGCGTCTTCGGTATTCATCGAAACCGCAGGGATATGCCAAAGGGAAAATGCGACACCGGTCCATATCATGATTTTCAATTCACTCATGCCGGCACGTTGAAGCGAACCGTATAACCAGCCGCGGAAAAATCCTTCTTCGGTCAGGATGGCTAAGGGAATACTGATTGCGACGGTAAACAGGAAGTCGTTTCTGGCCGAAAGCCA
Source organism: Arenimonas sp. (assembly GCA_039930825.1). Taxonomy (GTDB): domain Bacteria; phylum Pseudomonadota; class Gammaproteobacteria; order Xanthomonadales; family Xanthomonadaceae; genus Arenimonas. The sequence continues at coordinate 996 of JBDTTC010000189.1, read as the reverse complement.
ATTTACTTTGGACACATCGGCAACACCGGCTGCAAAACAGATCGTAGCTATGGCGCCAATGATTAAAATGGGGTGCAAGAGCGCCAAACCATAATATTGCAATCGTCCGAATGCCAGCCCAATGCCTTTTCGAGACAAGCCTTGCATGGCCCAGAAAATAAGCATCAACGGAAGCAGGGAGGCGAAACTCAAACCCGATAAGCCTGTGGCATCCATGGCGGCATTGATCACAATGGCAATAACAGTTCCCAATACCGGACCGCGCAGTGCTTTGTTCACATCTATTCCTGAAGTAACGCTCATGCGTTCTCGTCACTGAAGCCAACAGCAAGACTTATGCCATCGCCAAGCTACTGATTCTAGATTGAAATGACTTTAATACGGTCGCGCTTTCCGAACCACGGACGTCCGGCCGGACGCTAAAAACAGAATTTTCCATCATTTCATCCGCGTATTCCCGATTCGGTCGCATTTGAGCTGACATTTCGGCCAAGGCTGATAATCTGCACGCATTGAACACCGGGCTGCCGCGCAAGCAACATGAAAACAAATATCTTCTTCTTTGGTCGCATCATCCTGGCATGGCTGCTGATGTTCATAGCTGCCAGTGTCTTTTTCAATATGACAGGCCTCGATCGCCTGATGGATATCGTCGTATTCCTGTTCTGGGTAGCCTTGATTCTGTTACTGCTTGCCGCTGCCTCGCATTTTCATCATGTGCAGCTTATCGATGGCGTTATCGATCTGGGCAAACTGAAAAACCGCCACCGTCGCCAAATCGAAATCCCGTTTGAAGAAGAAATTGCAATGCCGATGCTCGAAGCCTGCATGCGGGAATTGCCAGGAATCGAGGAAATCAAGATCAACCAAGATGGCAAACGCCTGCAAGCCAAAGTCAAAGCGACAGACAGCGACAAAAGAGATGACTCACTTTGGAAAAAAGCCTACCAGAAGCTGGGTTTTGAAAGAGAAAATCACATCATCATCAACGCCACT
>JBDTTC010000188.1:0-4265 GCA_039930825.1 Arenimonas sp. | reverse complement strand
CAAACAACTTGAAGTACTTATTTGACGCGTTTAACTTTTGCTACCGAGTTATAGCCGTCCACCTGCAAACGCCAGCCGCCAATCAAGCCCGGACGAATACTGACTTTGGGGTTGCTAGCAGCTTTGATGCCAGTTAATTCGCCATCCGTCACTTGCCAGGACTGTCCGTTCTCAAGTTTCAGAACTACGCCCCTATAAAAACCCTTGAATTCGCCAATGATATTGCTCGTAACTAATTCGCGGGCATCGGAATCGTCGAAGCCGATTCGTACGAGACTTTCTGCTTCCCGGTTATAGATAGCGCCTGCGCCGGATGTCGATGGGTTGCTGCGAATCCAGGCATTCAGTGCCGCAAGTTCTTCGGGGCTGAGTTTATCCAGACCTGCTGCCTTGAAATCACGTGAGGACATTTGCTCTTCGACACTGGAGAATTCTTTCGCGATTGCAGCAGTGGCTATTAATGAAAATGCACAAACGAATGCAATAAAAATGCGTGGCATGGTGGCTCCCAAGTGTTTATGTTTGTACTATCGAAGGCCTAAGTTTACACAATCTATGCAGGGTTCCGCTTGAATTTATCGTCCGCCAATGTGCCAAGGCTATGTGATTGGCTGGAACAGGCTAATGCAGCTTCCGAACGCGGGGATCCGCTATGGCAGGGCATACAGGCTGCAGCGCAGGATTTACCTAGCGAAGCGCTGGAACAGGATACGATTTCCCTGCTGGAAAGCTTATTGGCATTAAAAGCGAGCCCGGATGTGTTGCTAGCAGCCGCTCTTGCGAAATGGCCAGCCTTGCAGGCTTCGCTCAATCCCAAGCAAGAAGGTTTGTTGCGGTTACAGCAGTTACTTGATGGGATCAAGGCAGCTGAACAGGTCTGGAGCTTACACGCGCAGCGTGACAATCCCGGCAATTCGGAAGGACTGCGCCGCTTACTATTGGCGCTTGTTCGCGATTTGCGAGTAGTACCGATTTTGTTAGCAATGCAATTACAGCGTTTGCGTCAGGCGGGCCAATATTCCGAAAGTGAACGACGCGCACTGGCGCAGTTAACAGCTGATATTCATTCACCGCTGGCCAATCGTCTGGGTATTTGGCAAATGAAATGGGAGCTGGAAGATCTGGCTTTCCGTTATCTGCAGCCGGAAACCTATCAGAAAATCGCAAAACTGCTGGATGAAAAACGAACCGGCCGCGAACGATTTATCGAGCAAGTGCAACAAAAAATGCGGGACGCTTTATCGGAAGCCGGCATCGAAGCCGACATCGCCGGAAGGCCGAAACATATCTACAGCATATGGAAAAAAATGCAGCGGAAGAATGTGCCATTCAGCGAGCTTTATGATATCCGTGCGATTCGTGTTCTCGTGAAAGACATTCCGAGTTGCTACACGGTGCTGGGTATTGTGCATCAACTCTGGCCGTCGATCCCATCCGAGTACGATGACTATATTGCGCATCCAAAAGGCAATGATTACCGCTCTTTGCATACCGCAGTACTCGGGCCGGAAAATCGCACGCTGGAAATACAAATCCGTACTCCGCAAATGCACGAGCATGCCGAACTTGGCGTTGCCGCACACTGGCGTTATAAGGAAGGTGGTCCAGGTGACGCGAGCTTTGAACGCAAAGTGGCGTGGATGCGGCAACTGCTGGAACAGCGCGATAAAGACGAATCGCATGATTTGCTGGCGGGATTCAGTACCGAGCTAATGGAGGATAGGGTTTATCTGCTGACGCCGAAAGCGGAAGTGTTCGATTTGCCCCATGGTTCGACCGTACTGGATTTTGCTTATCACGTGCACACCGAAGTCGGACATCGTTGCCGTGGCGCGAAAGTGAATGGACGTATCGTTACGCTCGATTTCAAACCAAGCAGCGGCGATCGCATTGAAATTATTACCAGCAAGGTTTCTGAACCGCGCCGTGACTGGTTGATGAGTTCGAACGGATTTCTGGTTAGCGGGCGTGCACGCGACAAAGTACGTGCCTGGTTTCATAAAATCGATCGCGCCAGGAACCTACAGGCCGGGCGCGATATTCTGGAAAAAGAATTGCGCCGTATCGCATTGCTGAATGCCGATCTTGGGCCGATTCTCGAGAAGTTTCGTTTGCCGAACACTGAAGAATTATATTTGTCGCTTGCGCTTGGCGATGTTGGCCCGAATCAGGTCAGTCGTGCTCTGCATGAGCACCAGCAAACCAGCAAGTTGCCCGAAGTAGTAAAAACGACGCCGAAAAAATATGCCATCAAGAAAAATGCCGGACAATTCACCGTCGAAGGAGTTGGAAACTTATTGACGCAACTGGCACGCTGTTGCCAGCCGGTGCCGGGCGATGAAATTATCGGTTATCTGACGCGTGGACGGGGTGTCAGCATCCATCGTGCCTCCTGTGCTTCACTTCAACGCTTGCAAAGCTTGCACGAGGATCGTTGCCTGCCGGTAAATTGGGGGCAGTCCGATAAATCATGTTACCTGGTCAATGTGGTGGTGCGTGCATTCGATAGAAAATGGCTGCTGAAAGACATCACCAACATCATTGGCCAGAACGAAGTACAGATACAGGGCGTCGATTCTAAGATTGATAGCAGCCATGGTATGGCGGAAATAAATTTTCTATTGAAAGTAACCGACTTCGAGCAATTAAGCGATTTGCTGGGACGCTTGAATGCCGTGCCGGGCATACAGGAAGTAAGGCGATTGGGTTGATGTGGGTCGGGCCACGACCGACTTTATCGCAATGATTAAAAGCGTCGGGCTGGGGACCTGTATAGAAAGTATCGCAATCATTAAAAGCGTCGGTCCGGGGCCCGACCTACGAAAACATTTTTCGAATTTCTTTGCCGGCTGCCTGTTCCGAAAAATACGCTTTAGCTACTTCATGGCCGTTTTTCGAAAGAAAATTCCAGAATGTTTCATCCTCGTACAAAGCCAAAATTGCTTTTGCAAATGTTTCGGCATCGTCTGCAATCAAAACCGACTTGCCGGGTGTCAAAAGCATTCCATCTGCAGCAACTGTGGTCGCAATGGTGGGAAGGCCTGAAGCAAGCGCATGGCTTATTTTGCCTTTTGCGCCTGCGCCATAACGTAGCGGAGCGACGTTAATACGTTTTCCATCGATTAGTTTATCGATGTCGCTGACATGCCCTAGAAAAACGATATTCATGTCTTTAGAAATGCTTTCTAAGTATTCGGGTGCGGAGTTGCCGGCAATTTCCAAAACAATATCCGGGCGTTCGGAATGTACTTTCGGCCAGACGGCTTCAAGGAACCATTGCAACCCATCGGCATTAGGCGGATGCCGGAAATTCCCGACGAATAACACATTGTTCCGATTCGCGAAGCAAGGTGTGTTTAGTCTTAGTTTGTGAATGTTCGAAACACGACGAATATTTTTTCCGGGGAATGCCGTTTCCAGTGCGAGATACTCGGTTTGGCTTACTACCCAGGTTTCATCGCATTTTTCAATTAATGCGTACTCTTTTTCTTTGGTGGCGTGGGCCTGTTTCTTCAATGTCACTGAATTCGATAGCTCGGCTTCCTGTGCTTCGCGGACATGATGCAAATCGACCGTATCGAAAATAAGTCTTGCTGTCGGTGCTGTTTTTCTCAATGTGTCATAAATGCTCGCCATTAAATCGACTCGACAGACGATGATCAAATCAAATTGACTAGCATTTTTTTTAATCCAATCAAATACGTTTTTCGTCCATGGACGGTAATAACAGGCAATGCCTTGTTGTTGAAGCTGTGCGGTATGTTCGGAATCAAAGCTTAAATCTGCCGGCATGAAATGCAGATCGTAGTTTTCGCCTTGCAAGCATTGCATCAAGTGAAATAAACGCAATGAGCCAGAGTCGGCATTGGTTCTGGGAGTGTGTTCGTCCATTATCAGGACTTTTTTTCTGTCGGATTTAAATGCAAGCGTTTTGTTTTCCTCTTTGGTGCCGGGACGAAGAGGGTAGTCAATCAATGTTTTTTGCCAGCGTTCGGCGAATTTAATCTGGTGTGGAACCTGGAAGGCTTTCATTCCGCTATCGAGGCGCGTTCCCGAGGTGGCACCTTCAAGATGCACGACGCGGGCAAAGGCCTGATAACGAATTTTCAGTCCTGAGGCCCTAACTCGCATCGCTAGATCGGTGTCTTCGAAATAACCCGGCGCGAAATGCGTATCGAAACCATGCATCTCATCGAATACTTCTTTACGTATTGACAGCACTGCGCCAGAAACATAATCAACTTCACGAACATAGTTAAAGCGAG
>JBDTTC010000187.1:0-7926 GCA_039930825.1 Arenimonas sp. | reverse complement strand
TTGCCGTCGGCCGCTTCGATCAATGGAAGCAGCTCGCTCTCTTCAAGCGACTTCGCCGCTTCATAACGAGCCACTACGCCTTGATGACGAAGATCGCCGGCCACTCCGCCAATCGCCTGCGAATTAACCTTACGCACCGAAATATCAAGCTGCCGTGCACGTTCTTCAATTTCAACCAGACGCGGGTTTTTTGCGCCTGCTTCAATCAATACTTCACGCACGTGTTCCGAATCGTGTTCCAGGGATGAGGCGACCGCATTAATGCCCGCAATCCACGAAGATGTCTTACTCATTACTCTGCCCAAGCCTTTTTCTTTTTAGGTTCATCAGCCAATTTAAAATCGATACGGCGATCTTCGACACTGGCACGCAATACCAGCACGCGAACGGGATCGCCCAGACGGAAACTCAAACCCTTGCGTTCGCCCTTGATCGATTTACGCAAAGGATCGAAATGGTAGTAGTCGTGCGGCAATTGCGTAATGTGAACCAGACCGTTGACTTTGGACTCGGTCAATTCAACAAATAAACCGAACGAAGTCACGCCACTGATAACACCATCAAATTCACTGCCGACATGCTGCTCCATCCAGGCGGCGCGGAAACGCTCATCGACTTCGCGCTCGGCCTCATCGGCACGACGTGCTTTTTCGGAACAAGCCAGACACAGGGCATCCATTTCGGCAGCCGAATATGAAAAGCCGTCTTCATTTCCTTTCATCAGGGCATGCTTGATCGAACGATGCAGCAATAAATCCGGGTAACGACGAATCGGCGAAGTAAAATGTCCGTAAGCTTCAAGCGCCAGACCAAAGTGACCTTTGTTCTCGGTCGCGTAAACTGCCAGGCTTTGCGAACGCAGCAACACTGTTTCCAGTAAGGCTGCATCCGGACGCTCACGTATTTTCTTCAGCAAATTGGTGAAATCTTTGGGCTGCACTGCACTATAAGCCGGCAAGCGCAAACTGAACTCTGCCAAATATTCCAGCAAGTCGGCATATTTGGATTCCGGTGGACGGTCATGCACGCGGAATGGTGCAGGAATATTCTTTTCGAGAATGAATTTGGCTGCTTCGACATTCGCGGCAATCATGCATTCTTCAATCAACTTGTGCGCGTCATTGCGCTCCAGCATGCCGCCTTGCGTCACTTCGCCTTTGTTATCCAGAACAAAACGAACTTCGCTCGAAGAAAACTCAATCGCGCCACGTTTTGTACGCGCTTTTGCAAGGATGTCGTACAGCTGATGCAAGCGTTTTACATGCGGCAACAAACTCCCGATGTGCGTTTGCGCTTCTTCATCGTCTTCGCCAATCGCTTTCCAGACCTGGTTATAGGTCAAACGTGCATGCGAATTCATCACTGCTTCGTAAAACTTCGAATATTTGACCACTCCTTCGAAATCCATCTGCATATCGCAGACGAAACACAGACGATCCACTTTCGGTTTCAGCGAGCAAATGCCGTTTGATAATGTTTCCGGCAGCATGGGAACGACAAAGCCGGGGAAATACACCGATGTTGCGCGGTTAGTCGCTTCATCATCGAGTGCTGTTCCCGGATGTACGTAATGCGAGACATCGGCAATCGCCACGACCAGGCGGAAACCTTCGGTATTACTTTCGCAATACACCGCATCATCGAAATCTTTTGCGTCTTCGCCATCAATGGTAACGAGTGCCATCTTGCGTAAATCAACGCGACGTTGTGCTTCTTCGACAGGCACATCGAGCGGAACGGCGGCCGCTTCATTCAAAGCTTCCTGCGGAAATTCATTGGGCAGATTGTGCGAATGAATCGCCATTTCGACAAAATGCGACGGCGTCAATTTGTCGCCCAGCACCGTCAGAATCTTGCCGACGGGCGAACGGCCTTTGCTGGGTGCTTCGATAATTTCGCAAACGACAATCTGGCCATCTTTCGCGCCGTTTTTATCGAGCGTCGGAATCATTAATTCGGCAAGAATGCGCTTATCGTCCGGTATGACCGAGCCAATGCCGGCACGCTCGCTGTAACGACCGACAATGCGAGTTAAACGTTGCTCAAGAACTTCGACAATGGCAGCCTCGCGACGGCCGCGGTAATCGACACCGGCAACGCTGGCTAGTACACGATCCCCATGCAGGCATTTACGCATTTCGGCAGGCGGCAAAAATAAATCATCACCCCCTTTTTCCGGTTTCAGAAAACCGAAGCCATCGGGGTGCGCAATCACTGAACCGGCAATCAAATCGAGTTGTTCAGCAACGGCATAGCCGCCACGGCGATTCACTAGCACCTGCCCATCGCGTTGCATCGCACCTAAACGGCGACTAAGGGCTTCAAAACGATCCGGCGCAGTGAGTTTGAGTTTTTGTGCAATTTCTTCCGCCGTCATCGGGCCGGGCGCATCGGAAAGAAATTCGGTTAGCGCTTCGCGACTAATAATAGGTTGAGCGTATTTGGCCGCTTCGCGTTCTGCGTGCGCATCCACTCTCGAGCCCCGTCTGCTGGTGCCGCCTGAAGCTTTTGTTCCCGGTTTTGCCCCCGGGTTACCGGCAAATTTGCCCGGCTTTGCAAACCCTGGTTTCGAAGTTGCGCTTGCGCTTGCTCCGGCTTTGATTTTTGGCTTTCCGGCTGCTTTGGCCGAACTTGCCGGCTTGGAATCGCTCAATTGCATCGAATCTGGCATCCAAGGTGGACGCTTAGTGCCGCCTGACGGCTTTCGTGTACTTTTTTTCATGTCGCGATGGTAACACCGTCACACGAAATGCTTAATGAAATGACAGCCATTTGCAGCTTTTCGTTGACATTTAGCCGATAAATGCCTAGATTACGCGCCTCTTTAGCGTTCGCTGAAGCAGGCCCAGATGGCGGAATTGGTAGACGCACTAGTTTCAGGTACTAGCGAGTAACATCGTGGAGGTTCGAGTCCTCTTTTGGGCACCAAACATGAAAACCGTCGCAAGACGGTTTTTTTTCGTCTGCGGGAAGTCTGCAATCAGGCTGCTATGGCCTACAATCGCTGTTCAATTCCCAATCTATCATCGACGGCGAACACATGTCGGAATCGAATATTCTCGAATTCACCCAATCTCTAATCGCAAAAGGTGATATTCAAGCAGCAGAAGACGCTCTGCGCATGCGTCTGCGACTACCTCCGGCACCTGATGGTGCTTATTTGCTGATGACCGAGATTCTGATTCGCGAAGCAAAGTATGCCGATGCCTTGCAATTCGTCAGTGAACATCCGGAAAATGCCGAAATTTTTATCCGCCTGCGCGATTATTTCATCGGCGAGCGGATGAATGACGCAGCCTTGAACCTGATTTCAAAATCCCGCTTCAGCGATCCGGGCATTGCGCACATCAATGATTCAATCCGTAAACAAATAAGCGGCGATTTATCGGCAGCTATAGCGGCCTGCAACAATGCCCTGCGATTCAATACCAATGATGCAAGCGCCTACAATCAGCTCGGCCGCGTATTATTCAACACCGGCCATCCTCCGCAAGCACAATCGGCCTTCGAAAAAGCACTCGCCATCAAACCCGAATTTGCCGAAGCGTGGCATAACCTGGGACATGTATTGCGTGCGCAGAATATGCTTGATGAAGCGGAGAAAGCGTATTCCCGTTCGGTCGAGCTCGCGCCTTATTACCGCTCTGCCCTGCTTAACTGGGGTGTAGTCAAATTCGCCCGCGGCAAGAATGTCGAAGCGCTTCGAGTTTTCGAAAAACTGCTTGAACTCGAACCCAGCCATGTCGAAGCCCATATCAATGCGGGTGTTGGCGAACATATTTTGCGCAATCTGGAAAAAGCAAAATTCCATTATCAAAAAGCTATCGAACTAGATCCGAAAAACGACACTTCGCTACGTCATCTTGCCAGTCTTTTTTCCGATGAACTGGACACCGAATCTGCGATCGAATATTTTCGGAAATCCCTGGTCATCAATCCTAGATTAAGCGATGTCTGGGCTGAACTAATTGAGCTTTACGAACGCGCCAATCGACTCGACGACGCCCAGAAAGCACTAGCCGAAGCAAGTCGCATACTGCCGGATGATGCGAACGTACAATACGTTTCTGCAAAATTGTCACGGCGTAACAACCAGATCGAGCAAAGTGTTGCCACTTTCAAAAAAATAGATCCGAGATTTTTGCATCCGCGCTTTTTACAATCATTTTATTTCGAGTTTGCCGGCACACTCGACCGAGCAGGTGAATATGTCCCGGCATTCCAGAATTATGAAAGAGGAAACGATCTCGCCACTCGTAGCATTCGTGCCAAACAAACCGATTTCAGCGCTTTTGACCGGCATATGGATGCTGTCCAAGAATGGCTGTCGGGAGGAGCACGCGTCGAGAAATACGAGAAAGAAGAAGATCTCGGCGAAGACATTTGCTTCCTGCTCGGCTTTCCGCGTTCGGGAACAACCTTGCTGGACGTTATGCTGGACGGACATCCGAAGACACAAACACTCGAGGAACGCGCCACCTTTGAACACATTGCATTTTCAATAGATAAAAATTACGGCGGCTATCCGTTCGGTCTCGGAAAAATAGGTCCTTCCGAGCGTCAGCTTTTGCGCGAACAGTACCGCGCATTACTCGCCAAGGAAGGAATCAAACCGGAGAAAGGCGGCGTTATCGTGGACAAGATGCCGATACGTACCGTACACGCGGCCTGCATGCACCGCCTGTTTCCTCGCGCGAAATTCCTGTTTGCGTTAAGACATCCCTGCGATGTAATCCTCAGCAATTTTATGCAGAATTTTGCCGCCAATGAAGTTTTCGTTCATTTCAATACGCTTGCCGAAAGCACCCGCGTATATGGCCGAGTGATGGATCTTTGGAAAACATCCAGTGACTTAATGCCGATTCCGGTACATTTTGTTAGATATGAGCAATTAGTATCCGATACCGAACGTACCCTGCAGGAAGTTTGCCGCTTTCTCGATCTGCCATGGATTGAAAGCATGAGCGCGCACCAAGACACCCTGAAAGACCGTGGCCGTATAAAGACAAATAGTTATCACCAAGTAAGTGAACCGGTTTACCTGCGTTCGCTGGATCGCTGGAAAAATTACCGCTCCCAATTCGAACCTTATTTGGCTAAAATCAAACCCTATGCTGATTATTTTTCGTATTCACTCGATTAAGTCAAAGCGATGAATCCGAGTTTCGTACATCTACATTGCCACAGTGAATTTTCGCTGATCGATTCCACGCTTCGCATCGATGAAATGATCGACCAGTGTTTGGTGCTCGGTTTGCCGGCCATTGCGATTAACGACAATTGCAACATGTTCGCGCTGGTAAAGTTTTTCAAGGCTGCCGAAGCAAAAGGCATTAAGCCGATAGCCGGTGCGGATTTGTATTTAGCCGAGCCGAATCAAACGCCTTCGCGCCTGACATTTCTTTGTCAAAACCAGCAAGGCTACCTGAGTCTGTCTCGACTAATCTCACGTGCCTATCTCGAAGGCCACCGTGGCGATTTTGTTTCGATACAAAGTGATTGGCTGCAGCAGGATAATCAAGGCCTGATTATGATTGTCGGCCGCGACAGTCTGCTTGGCCAGCAAATTGCCAGCGGCAAAGCTGAACACATCAAACAAACTCTGTCGGATTGGAAGAAGCAATTCGGGGATCGTTTGTATCTTGAAATTACCCGCACAGAGCGCGATGGCGAAAAGGATTTCAACGCTGCGGCCATCAGTCTCGCCGCCGAATACGATTTGCCATTGTTAGCCAGCAATGATGTGCGTTTTCTGGAACGCGAAGATTTTGCCGCACATGAAGCTCGTGTCTGTATCAGTAGTGGACGGGTTCTTGATGATCCAAAACGTCCACGCGATTACAGTGCCGAGCAATACCTGAAATCACCTGAAGAAATGCAGGATTTGTTTTCCGACATTCCCGAAGCATTGCAAAACACGGTTGAACTTGCGAAGCGTTGTAATTACGAATTGACGCTCGGCACCTATTATTTGCCGCAATTTCCAGTTCCAGCTGAGCACACACTTGACAGCTGGATTCGGGCTACATCGCACGAAGGCTTGAAGAAGCGACTAGCAAAACATGCGCCGGCAAATGGCCGCACGATAGCCGAGTATGAGGAACGTCTCGACATCGAGCTTGGCGTGATAATCACGATGGGCTTTCCAGGCTACTTTCTGATCGTCGCCGACTTTATTAACTGGTCGAAGGAAAACGATATTCCGGTTGGTCCTGGCCGCGGTTCCGGCGCCGGCTCTTTGGTTGCCTGGGCGCTTGGCATCACCGATCTAGATCCGATTCCATATGACTTGCTGTTCGAGCGCTTCTTGAATCCGGAACGGGTATCGATGCCCGATTTCGATATCGACTTCTGCATGGATCGCCGCGATGAAGTGATCGATTACGTTGCCAGAACCTATGGTCGCGATCGCGTGAGTCAAATCATTACTTACGGCACCATGGCGGCCAAGGCGGCGGTACGCGACTGTGGTCGCGCGCTTGGTTTTCCGTATGGTTTGGTAGATGGCATTGCGAAACTGATTCCCCTGACTCTTGGAATTTGCCTGTCCGATGCGCTGGGTACTTCGGAAGCATCGCAGAAAAACTCCGAATTGAAATCGGAAGAATTGATTCAACGTTACCGCAGCGAAGACGACGTCAAAGATTTACTGGATTTGGCACTGAAGCTCGAGGATTTGACCCGCAATGCCGGCAAGCATGCCGGTGGCGTTGTCATTGCACCTTCGCCGCTGACAGATTTTTCCCCGTTATTTGCCGAGCATGTGGGCAAGGGCGAAACCGCGAAAAGCATCGTTACCCAATTCGATAAAGACGACGTCGAAGCCATTGGTCTGGTGAAGTTCGACTTTCTAGGCCTGCGTACACTGACGATTATTGATTGGGCCGTAAAAGCCATCAATATCCGCCGCAAAGTCGCCGGCGAAGAAGCACTCGATATTACTTCCTTGCCGCTTGATGACGAGCAAACCTACAAACTGTTCGCTAAAGGCGAGACGGTTGCGGTATTCCAGTTTGAATCGCGGGGCATGCGTGAATTATTGAAGCGCGCGAAACCCGACAGATTCGAAGACATCATCGCGCTCGCCGCCTTGTTCCGCCCCGGCCCGCTCGGCTCAGGCATGGATAAAGACTGGGTTGACCGCAAGCATGGCAATGCAGCCGTGAAATATCCGCACCCGTCGCTTGAGCAGGTATTGGCACCGACGTATGGCGTTATCGTGTATCAGGAACAGGTGATGCAAATCGCCCAGGTCCTGGCCGGTTATTCGCTTGGTGGCGCTGATTTATTGCGCCGCGCCATGGGCAAGAAAAAACCGGAAGAAATGGCGAAAGAACGCGCCAAATTCGAAGACGGTGCCGCAACAAACAATGTCGATGCAAAAGTCGCCACTGCGATTTTCGACCTGATGGAAAAATTTGCCGAGTACGGCTTCAATAAATCCCACTCGGCGGCATACGCATTGGTTGCATATCAAACGGCCTGGCTGAAAACGCATTACCCCGCCGAATTCATGGCAGCGGTATTGTCCTCCGACATGGATAACACCGAGAAAGTGGTGAACTTCCTCGAAGAAGCGCGTGCATTGAAACTCGTGGTGAAAGCACCCGACGTGAATGCTTCCGGCTACATGTTCTATGCACTTGATGCAAAAACGGTGCGCTATGGTTTGGGTGCGGTCAAAGGCGTTGGACGTGGTGCCTGCGAAGCGATTTACGAAGAACGCCAACGCGGTGGTGTATTCACCGATTTACTCGATTTTTGCAAACGCGTCGATTCCAGCAAGCTCAACCGCCGAGTACTCGAAGCCCTGATTCATGCCGGCGGCATGGATTCGCTCGGCAGCAATCGCGCCAGCCTCATGCAGCAATTACCGGAAGTCGTCCGGGCAACCGAGCAGCTTGCACGCGAACGCGACGCTGGACA
>JBDTTC010000186.1:0-2673 GCA_039930825.1 Arenimonas sp. | reverse complement strand
ATCATGGAAAGCGAGCAAGGATTTCGATAGCTCATCCAGCAACGGCGGCATGGCGGCAAGGATGCCGGAATGATGATCCCAGCCACCAATATCTACACACGCCATCTGCAAACCAATATTGGATTTGATGAGTTGAGCGGTTTCTTTCAAACGTGAGCCGAAAGTAGTTGTTGGATAAACGGCATTGTTTTCGACTGCATATTGGCTGGGATCTACGACGCCCAAATAATCCACGGCATCCAAGGCTTGTCGTCCGCTAACCGATGGTTTTGCCGAACTGTCGCTCAATGCATACAAAGTGTCTTCCATTTCTGTTTTACGGGAAGAATTGGTTTTGAAACTGAAGTCGGCAATGCTCGACATTCCAATTGCCGGCTGTGGCCCTTGCAAGGAAGCCTGCACAGCAGCACCAACGCCAATCGCCTGGAAAGTTTGTCCAACCCCGATATTGCCGATATGTCGATTTAACCAGCCAGGATAAAAACCGGTCGTCGGCAAGCCTGCCTCAAGATTGCGCTGGCATTCGAAATGCGAACGTTGATCTTGTTTTAAACCCGTCGCATGCACGATGCCCAATCTTCCTGCTTGAAATAGCGGCAAAATGGGGGCTAGTGATGGATGCAAGCCGAAAAAATTATCCAGCGGCAATACACCATTGGTGAGCCCCGGCGCTGGAATGCCAATCGTTGGCCGCTGTTTCAAATAATTTGAGTCACCATAAGGCACGACGGTCTGCAAACAATCCATTGCGCCACGCAAGAAAATAACGACTAAAACATCATTTGGTGAAGTGTTGGTTGATGAAAATACAAAACGTGGCGCCAATACGGCAGTGCCGGCACAAACGGCTGAAGCTTGTAAAAAATGGCGTCGTGAAAATTCCATAGTCTTGGCCTCAGCGATAAATAAAGTAAGGGGAACTCAGCATCAAGCCAATCAACTCGCGAGCACGCAAAGTTAGCGTGGCACTATTGAATACTTGCGTCACCGAACCGCCCTGCGCCGCAAAATTTATAAATCGATCGCGGTCGGCACTGGCCAAAGTTCTTCGCAGTAAACGTGCCGATAGTCTATCGACCAAGGTTGTTGGCGTATTTGCCGTACTGATAAGGCCCGGAATATTGATGCGAATCGTATTGCTGATCGTGTCTTCGGCTAAGCCAAATGCCCAATTCCAGCGCGACAACATCGCACCGGTATTGATCCAATAGTTCAAGCTGTCGGGATAACCATTCGGCGCTGGCCATTGGTAAGGCATATTGCCCATGGCGGTAATCGGAACGACCACTTTTGCGAGGTAGTCTGCGGTCAGTGTCGGCTCGGTAACACGCAATACGCCGAGAACAAATTCCGATGGGCGCCGTGCTTTCCGGTCATAGCTTGCCATAAATTCGGCACTGCCGAAAATCGTCCAGAGCATCGAAGGAATATCGCCATTGGTAGCCGTATATGTAGCGGCAACTTGATCAATAATCGTGGTTTCAGGCACGTCACCTATAAAGCGTACGCATAGCTTTTTTGCAATGAATTTTGCAGTTGATGGATGTGTGGCGAGAATGTCCAGCACATCATCGCCATCTTCAATGCCGCGACCGGCAGGAATGGCATGCCCCAGTACCGTTTTTGCGCCAGTGTCGTGCTTATTTGTAAGAAATGTGAAAGCCGGCGTATTGACACTTTGGCCGGAAACCGTCCAGCCGGTAAAACAGCGGGCAACTTCTTTCACATCGGTTTCGGTGTAGCCACCAGTTACGCTCAAGGTGTGCAGCTCCATTAATTCCCGGGCATAGTTTTCGTTCGGGCCGGCTTTGGTGTTGCTGACATTATCGAGGT
The DNA here is from genome assembly GCA_039930825.1 of Arenimonas sp. Classification (GTDB taxonomy): domain Bacteria; phylum Pseudomonadota; class Gammaproteobacteria; order Xanthomonadales; family Xanthomonadaceae; genus Arenimonas. Next base: position 840 of record JBDTTC010000186.1, on the reverse strand, counting down.
AGTACTGCATCGCCAAACTACGGGCACTTGCTTTTAGCATGTCAGGGAAAGTACCTAAAGCGTGTGCACGTACCGTATCGCGGTCATCAACGAGTTTGTAATAAATTTCAGGCGACGCGGCTAAAGTAATATTGAAATGATTGCTCCAGAATTCGACCATCACTTCAAGCAATTGACGAGGGCTATGCAACTGCCTAAGTAAAGTTGCCACGGTTAGATCTTTAGACCCCAAGCCCGGCTTGCCGGTCGATTTAACCTCGGTAATCAATTCGGCGGCCGACCAGTTAACACGCGGGAATGAAATGGCAATCGCACTTTCCAACGCAGTGACATCCAGGGACTGGTAGTTGAATTGTTCCTGCAGCCAAGCGGTGTAGCCAATACTTAGTGCGTGTTGATATTCACTTTCCTTGAAGCCGAAAGTGCAGCGGTTCAGTAAAATCACTAGAGGATCTACCGGTCCCAATGTGGAGTCGTCCGGAGCTGGCATTGAAAGCAAGCCTTGGGCAGGTGCTTTTTGAACAAGCGCTGCCCGCTTCTTGTTTCCGATGGAGGCCTTTGAAACCGGGTTTTTTCTGGTTTCCTGAAGACCTGAAAAAAGCTGCCTGCGGCTAGTTACCATAATGCCCTCACCTTGGTTTAACGCCTTGAATACCGGAATGAACGCCAATACCGCCAATTGGTTGACCTAACTTGGCCTTATGTGCGGTAAAACATAGTCAACGGTAAAGCAATCTGCGAAGATTCAGACCTGAGATACCACTCCCCCCGAACTCTGAGAGGTTTTTATGAAATTACTTGCATTGTCTTTAGCCGCAGGCGTTTTGTTAAGCCTGAATG
>JBDTTC010000185.1:0-18475 GCA_039930825.1 Arenimonas sp. | reverse complement strand
GGGAAACTGATTTGGTCCAAGGCTTATGGCTATGCCGACATGGAGCAGAAGGTACCGGTAGATCCTGCAACAACAAAATTCAGGGTGGGCAGTGTCGCCAAACCAATGACTGCGCTCGCACTCGCCACACTGGTAAAGCAAGGGCGAATTGACCTCGATGCCGATGTACGGCGCTATGTCCCTTCCTTCCCGCAGAAACAATACCCTTTCAGCGTCCGTCAATTGGCCGGGCATTTGGCAGGAATCCGGCATTACAAGGGTGATGAGGCCTATAGCCGCAAGCAATATTCAACGGTTCTTGAGTCACTGGAGATCTTCAAAGATGATCCATTGATTGCAGTGCCCGGAGAGCAATGGAAATACTCCTCATACGGCTACAACCTGTTGAGCGCGGTCATCGAACAAGCATCTGGCAAACCGTTTCTGGACTACATGGATGAATCGGTATTCATCCCCCTTGGCATGACTGCGACCGTACCTGATCGCCTCAATGTGCTAATACCGAATCGGGGGCGTTACTACCTTCGTCTTGACGGAAAAATCTACAACGAACCTGAAGTCGACAATAGCTACAAGTGGGCGAGCGGCGGCATATTGTCCACCACCGATGATCTTGCGCGTTTCGGGCTTGCGCATATGAACAGTCAACTCGTTTCCCCCGATATCCGCAGCATGCTCTGGACCGAACAAAAAACATCGGACGGAAAGCCCACCGGCTACGGCATTGGTTGGCGTATTGAATCAAACTGGGATAAAGGACATCAATGGATCGGCCACGGCGGCGGTTCTATTGGTGGAACGACTTCGATGTGGTTGCTCGTCGATAGTGGCCTGGTTATTGCCATTGCCAGCAATCAAACTGAACTTGACTACGGAGATCTGCTGCCAAGACTTGCGAAACTTTTCATAGAGCAGCCGTAATTCCGCAGCGTGATCATGCGCTAGGCATTCCAAGCCGCATATAAAAGGAAACTTATGATCATCAACACACTGTCCACATGGCACGAACTCGTTACATCACGAAACACCAAAGGTCTTGGCGCCCTTCTCGCAGACGACGTCGTTTTTCACTCGCCTGTCGTACACACGCCTCAGCTCGGGAAAACGGTTACCGCGCAATATCTTGCTGCTGCGTTCCACGTATTTTTCAATGAAACATTCCAATACATTCGTGAAATCACTGGGCCGCGTGACGCGGCGCTGGAGTTCCAGGTGGAAATAGACGGCATCATGGTTAACGGTGTCGATATGCTCAAGTGGAACGATGAAGGACACATCGTGGAGTTCAAGGTACTGATTCGCCCCCTGAAAGCCATCAACCTGATTCATCAAAAGATGGCGGCAATGCTTGAGGCGCAGCAATAATTTTGCAAATGTCTAACTGTGCTATCAAGGGCAGCTGCGTATGAATATCGCATTCAAGTCAGCATTAGGCGCGAAGGCGATGTTCGCGCGTAAATTGATTTCAAACCTCACATCCAGTTTGTAGGCACCTTATTTCAAGCCTTTGACATCAATTGCGGCGTGATTTTTCGCGCCTAAAGGACGCTCCTACGAAAATCACATTTCATCTTGCGGCTCGTAATTTTCCGCATGTTCCGGCACTGCCGGAAATTTATCGCTATGCGCCAGATACCAAAGCCATAAACCATAAGCTACAAGACTGAAGGCACCCGCCGCCAAGGCCAGATGCAATCCCTTATCGCTCAATGCGGGCGACAAGATGCCAGCGATAATGGCATTCGATAACAAGCCGACAAATGCCTGCATGGAAGAAGCCGTGCCGCGTTGATTGGGATACATGTCCAGAATCGCGATGGTCAGAATCGGAAAGACCAATGCAACACCGAACGCACTGAGTACCGTTGGTAACACTGCCCAAGGTAAAGTCAGTTCGCTGGCGAAAAAATTGTAAGGGATATTGAAAGCCGCCGAAATTCCGCAAAACAGAAAACCGATATTCGCCAGTTTTACTCCCGACATTTTTCCGGCGGCGCGGCCACTAAAAAATGCACCGATCACCATGCCGGCAATGGTAGGTACGAAGAAATAACCGAATTGCTGTTCGTTGAGTTTCAGCATATCGAGTACAAATGCCGGTGCTGAGGTGATGTAAAGAAACAAGGCACCAAAATTCGCAGTGCCGGCCAAGGCCAACAAACGAAAACGACGATTCACAATGATGGTTTTATAAACAGCTGTCAGCGCTTTCACATTTAACGGCAAGCGTTTTTCAAGCGGATGACTTTCAGGCAAGGTGAGCGCTGTGGCAAATAAGATCAGCAATCCGAACAGGGACAAAAACCAGAAAATCGCCTGCCAATTATTCCAGCCAAGAATCCAGCCACCGATAATCGGCGCGATGGCAGGAGCGACACCGAATATCATCGAAATATTGCTCATCAGGCGCTGCGCATCATCACCATCTAATGCATCGCGAACAATCGCACGGCCCACGATCAGGCCGACACCCGCCGACAAACCCTGTATTACCCGAAACACCAGCATTTGCGTCATCGACGTAGATAAGGCGCAACCAATCGATGCCAGTGTGAAGATCGTAATGCCCGCAAGAATGACGGGTTTACGACCCAATGCATCTGAAAGCGGACCATGAAAGAGCGACATCGCCGCATATCCGAGCAAGTACATGCTGATGGTTTGTTGCATCGCCACTTTATCGACATGCAGGGCATTTTCCATCACGGCAAAGGCCGGGAAAATGGTGTCAATCGAAAATGGCCCCAACATGGCCAGTGCGCCCAGAATCAGGGCTAGTCGTCGGCGCGAGATGTTTAAATGCTCGATAATCATCGCTTGAGTTTACCAGCTCGTACCCCATATCTCTAAAAAAAGCAGACATGACCCCATGAGTGAAGTACCAGAAATTGTTCCGACCAGTGCCTTTAAAGAGCGCAGCGTCACCGTTGTATTAAAAAGCCTTCTGCCCTTCTTGAAGCCTTATTCTTTTCGCATCGGGCTTGCTTTGTTCTGCCTATTATTGGCCAAGCTGGCGAACCTGAGTTTGCCGCAGGTAATGAAACATATCGTTGACGATATGAATATCCAGAAAAGCCTGATGGTTTTGCCGGTGGCTTTATTGATGTCTTATGGCCTGGCGCGAATTTCGATCACGATATTCACCGAATTACGACAAATTGTTTTCGCCCGCGTGATGGCGCGCAGTTCACGTACCGTAATGTTGCAGGTGTTCCAGCATTTGCATGGCCTGTCCTTGCGTTTCCATTTGAATCGCAAAACCGGCGGTGTATCTCGTGATGTTGAACGCGGCGGCAGTGCGATTTCAGATTTACTCGATTGGACGCTCTACACGATCTTTCCTACGATTCTTGAAGTCGCCATGGTCACGACCGTTCTAGTCATTGCTTATGACGTCGGCTTTGCGTTCATTACACTTGGCACCTTGATTGCCTACATTACCTGGACCATCAAAGTGACCGAATGGCGCACGCGCTTCTATCGCTCTGCCATGGAAGCCGACACGCAGGCAAGTTCACGCGCGGTTGATTCGCTATTGAATTTTGAAACCGTCAAATACTTCAATAATGAAAAACTCGAAGCTTCGCGTTATGACCTTAGCCTTCAACAAATGGAAGAAGCCACGGTCAAAAGCCTGAAGACGCTTGCCTTTTTAAATGTCGGCCAAAGCCTGATTATTTCCATGGGTGTGACGGCAATGATGTGGCGAGCCGCAACGGGTGTTGTGAATGGCACCATGACTATTGGTGACCTAGTGCTGGTAAATGCCTATTTGTTGCAGTTGTCGGCCCCGTTGAACTATCTGGGCATGATGTATCGCGAAGTAAAACAGGCTCTAACAAATATTGACCGTCTGTTTGGATTGCTTGATGAAGATCAGGAAGTAAAAGACAATCCGGACGCTCGACCGCTGGAGACAGAGCAAGCGAGTGTCGAGTTCGAGAACGTACGCTTCTCTTACGATCCGCGCCGCGAAATTCTGCACGGCATCAGCTTCAAGATTGCCCCCGGAAAAACCCTGGCCGTTGTCGGCCATTCCGGCAGTGGCAAATCCACACTTTCGCGTTTGCTGTATCGCTTTTACGATGTCGGCGAAGGTGCGATCAAAATAAATGGCGTGGACATTCGCGATTTAACGCAGGATTCCGTCCGCGCCTGCATCGGCATCGTGCCGCAGGATACCGTGTTGTTCAACGACGACATTCGCTACAATATTCGTTACGGAAAACCGAGCTCCAGCGACGAAGAAGTGGAAGCCGCTGCAAAGTCTGCCCAACTGCATAAATTCATTACCGCCCTGCCCGATGGCTATGCCAGTCCGGTCGGTGAACGCGGCTTGAAATTATCCGGTGGCGAAAAACAACGTGTCGCCATTGCCCGAGCCTTGCTGAAAAATCCACCGATCATGATTTTCGATGAAGCCACTTCGGCATTGGATTCCGCCAGCGAACGTGCCATTCAATCGGAACTGGATCGTATCGCGATTGGCCGCACCACCTTAATGATTGCCCATCGCCTTTCCACGATTATGGATGCCGATGAAATCATCGTGCTCGACGCAGGCAAGATCATCGAGCGCGGCACCCATGCAAATTTGTTGGCGGCCAATGCGCATTACGCGCAAATGTGGGCTCTACAACAGCAACAGGATGAAGTCGAAGCATAGGGTGTCGCCGCCTATTGTATTGGATAGGGCGAACTAGGCTTGGTGGGCGGTGCCGCCCCTAAAAATTCGGAACCGGTAATCCGAAATAGGGGCCCAAAAAGAAGTACACGCCTGCCAGCAGCACGAGGAACATCAGGGTTTTAAACAGGAACCCGACGATTTTCTTGATACAAAGTGCGGCAATGACAATCAAAACAATGCCGATTATGCTGACTGAATCCATTGGCGCTTATTCCGGTTAATTCGATAATCGTAGCTTACCGTTTTTAGCCTGCCAAATCACACAGCATTCACTTGGAAAAATATTTCTGATTTAAACGAACCTCTTTTTGCTCGACAGGACTCTTTAGTTCGAACCCCTTCAATTAAGGGTTCGTAAAGTGGACCCCTTAATTTTTCGGAGCAATACAAAATGAAAGCACAAGCACTTCCAATGATCTCAGGCGCTGCACTTGCACTCGTCGCCGCCGGTTTGGCCAGCACGATGGTATCCGGCCCAACGCAGGCAGCAACGGCAAAAAAAGTAACGCTTCAGCATTGTGCCGGCGTCAATGCCTGTAAAGGCCATAACGATTGCAGTACCGCCACCAATGCCTGCAAAGGTCAGGGCTCATGCAAAGGCCAGGGCTTCGTTGTTGCAACTGCAGCATCGTGCGAGGCAATCGGTGGCAATATTATCGATGCCAAGCAAAGCGTCAAAGTAGCGGCCTCAAGCCAAATTCATTGCATGGGCGCCAATGTTTGCAAAGGTCATAACGATTGCAAAACTGCGACCAACGCCTGCAAAGGTCAAGGTTCATGCAAAGGACAGGGTTTTGTCGCATTACCAGCAGCGACCTGCAGCAATGTCGGCGGCACCGCAAGCTAAGCAATGCAGGGCTTGATTTCCAGGTCTTCCCGGGCAGTTTCTGAAGTGCAAACTTCAGAAATTCGCCCGTGGTTGGGTTTTGGTTTGGGCCTTCGAACCGAACATTTCGACCAGGTACTCGAATCACGACCGATGGTTGATTGGTTCGAGATAACCTCGGAAAATTTCATGGTGCAAGGCGGAAAACCCTTGCATTATTTGCATTCGATCCGTGAGCTCTACCCCATCGTCATGCACGGTGTCTCGCTGTCGATAGGCAGTACCGACCCTCTCGATATTAATTACCTGAAGAAATTAAAGGAACTTGCACGGCAAGTTGAACCTGCCTGGGTATCCGATCATTTATGCTGGACAGGTGTCGACGGTATCAATTCGCACGACTTGCTTCCGCTTCCCTATAACGAGGAGGCGATCAAACATGTGGTTTCACGCATACAACAGGTACAGGATTTTCTGGGCCGTGAAATTCTGATCGAAAATCTTAGCTCCTATATCGAGTTTAAACAGTCGCATATGACTGAATGGGAGTTCGTTTCCCAAGTAGCGAAAGAAAGCGGCTGCCGCCTGTTGCTCGACGTCAACAATGTCTATGTCAGCTCCAGAAACCATGGCTTCTCGCCGATGGATTATATTCGCGGCTTGCCCAGCGAAAAAATCTGGCAGATACATCTGGCCGGTCACAGTGATAATGGCGACATCGTGATTGATACTCACGACCATGATGTTCCAGAAGCTGTCTGGGATTTATACGAACAAACTATTACGCTACATGGACCGATCACTACGATGATCGAACGAGATGACCATATACCGCCAATCGCTGATTTATTAATTGAACTCGGAACGGCGCGTAATCGGCACGATCTTGCACTGTTCAAGCAAAGACTCGCAAAATGAACACGTCCTTGCAAATCATGCAACGTGATTTTCTTGCAAGCTTGTGCAAACAGGATGGCGAACAGATTACTGACGCCCTGATGGAAAAACCCCTTAGCAAGCTTGGTCTTCGTGCCTACATCCACGCCTACTCGTCCCGGCTGACTGAAGCTTTGGATAATGACCACCCCTGCCTTGGTGCTTATCTTGGCGACGCACTTTGGCACCGGATGTGTAATGGCTATATTGAAAAAAATCCATCGACTTATCGTTCCCTGCGAAACTTCGGCGACGCCCTGCCGGATTACCTCCGACATACCGATGATTTCAAGAAGAATCCCGAGATTGCAGAGCTTGCCAATCTTGAACGGCAATTACTGAATTGTTTTGATGCCCCGGATGCAGAGTGCATCGAATTTACCGAATTACTTTCAATATCCGAACAAGCCTGGCCAACATTGCAATTGAAATTTCATCCGAGCTTGCTGATACTTCGTCATAGCTACAATTCGATTGCCATATGGCAGGCAATCAAGGACGAGGCAACACTGCCGTCTTTGATCAAGGAAAATAGTGACTGGTTACTCTGGCGCGATGCGGATCGAATCACAAGTTTCCGTTCATCTGATATTTTTGAACAATCCCACTTGCGATTTTTTATGGAAGGCGGAAACTTTTCCGGCTTTTGTGAAAATTTACTCTTAGGCCATGACGCCGAACAAGTACCGATGATCGCCTTGGGCTTCATCAAGGCCTGGTGTGCAGAGGGCCTTGTAATGGCTATCTCTTGACCGCCTTGAGCGACGATGCATTACCCGGGCAAATCATAATCAAAACCATAGTGATGCTTGCCCTCGATAACCGTAATTGTCATTGAACCACTGAGTCCTTCCAATTCGTCGGTGCCGGAATCGGGCACCACGTTTAATACCAGCGTTGCTTCGCCACGATTCATGGTGCCGCTGTGCTGCAGCACAAAACTGCCTTTGCGACCTTTCAAACTGCCCACGGCTTTTTCCATCGCCACGTAGCCGGCCGAGCCTTTGACCGATGTCATGTGAGCAAGCATTTGCCCCTTGCTGTTCGCCTCGAGATCGCCATGGAATTGCTTATCCAGCAGCATGCGACCGATGCTGGCTTCTTCATTTTCTGCTGCGACTTGTGGGCTCATTTTTACATCGAAAAGTCCGCTAATGTGATTAGTCATGGTGTTCCCAAGCTTGATGAATGTCTTGCTAGCTTAAAGCAAAGCGTCGGGCCCAAGGGCACTACTACGTTCAAGCTAGCCCACATAGGAGGGCCCTTGGGCCCGATGCTTGACCCCGACGATACCTGACAAATGTCATACGACATCACTGACGAAGCCCACTAACTGCAACCGGGCCAATTCAGCACACTGCTCGCACGGAGGAAACACCTATGTGCGATTTACAAAACACCATAACGACATTGGCAAAGCTTGAGAACGTCAGCAAGCGCTACGGCAATGTCGTCGCCTTGAACGGGCTTAACCTGTCGGTAAACGCTGGCGAAATATTGGCCGTGCTTGGCCCCAATGGCGCCGGCAAGACGACGGCGGTTTCATTATTGTTGAATTTGATCGAAGCCGATTCCGGCAAAGTCACTCTTTTCAATCAAGACCCGCAAGCCTTGGCAGCGAGACAGCGCATCGGCGTCATGCTGCAAAGTGCCGAACTTCCCGAAACCCTGCGCGTATCGGAATTGATCGCATTGACGCAAAGCTACTATCCATTTCCACGCGATTTGGAAGAACTCGCCGAGATGGCAGCCATCACCGATTTACTGCAACGCCCATACGGAAAATTATCCGGCGGCCAACAACGCCGAGTGCAATTTGCCCTGGCAATTTGCGCCAATGTTGAAATCCTGTTTCTCGACGAGCCGACTGTCGGTCTGGATATCGAAGCGCGCGAAGCGATGTGGGCAAGCTTGCGAAAACTGGTCGCCGAAGGTTGCTCGATCGTACTGACCACGCATTATCTGGAAGAAGCCGAAGCATTGGCGAATCGGGTTATCGTGATTGCGCAAGGTTCGGTCATTGCAGAAGGCAGTGTCGAATCGATTCGTTCACGCGTTGCCATGCGCCGTATTCGTTGTGTCAGCAGCTTGAGTATCGCCGATATCAGGCAATGGCCAAACATCGACAGTGTTGGCCATGATGGCGAATACCTGACGATTCAAACCATGGCTGTTGAATCGGTAACACGACAATTATTGATCTCCGATTCGACACTCCAGCAACTTGAAATAAAACGCGCCGGTCTGGCCGAAGCATTTGTCGAATTGACCAAGGAGCAAGTGTAATGAGCACGGTATCCATTATTTCAAAATACAGCCCGTTCAAGGTGTATGCGACTGAAGCGAAACTAGAATTTATCCGCATGTTGCGCATGCCGATGTTCGCAATGCCCGCCCTGATCTTTCCAGCGATGTTTTACTCATTGTTCGGCGTATTGATGGGGAAAAGCAATGCCGAAGTGAGTTCTTATATGCTGGCCACTTATTGCATCTTCGGCGTGATGGGCCCGGGCCTGTTCGGTTTTGGCGTTAGTGTTGCGATGGAAAAAGATCGCGGCTGGTTGAAATGGCGTCGCGCCGTTCCGGCCTTGCCGGGTGCTTATTTCGTTTCCAAGATGGTAATGGCATTGATTTTTGCTTTCATCATTTTCATGGAACTGGCCTTATTGGCAGGTACTGTTGGCGGCGTGCATCTTGAAGTCGGCCAATGGCTGCAATTACTGCTGATTAGTTTGTTGAGTTCCCTGCCGTTCTGCGCAATGGGTTTGGTCATCGGTACGCTGGTAAACGGACAGGCTGCTCCTGCAGTTGTGAACTTCATCTATTTACCGATGGCATTTTTATCCGGTCTTTGGCTGCCAATCAGTATGTTGCCGAAATTCTTTGGAAAGATCGCACCGATCTGGCCTTCCTACCATGCATCGCAAATAGCATTGAAAGTGATCGGCATGGATTTGGGCATCCCCATCTGGCAGCACATTACTTATTTGATCGTGTTTATCGCCGTCATGCTTTGGTTGGCAGTTACTTTTTGGTCACGGATGAAAATCAAGTAAGAATTTATTACCAATCGTCGTACCCGCGCAGACGGGTATGACGAAGATATTTATTAATTTTCTACAGTTATAAAGCGCTAAAAAGGAAACCCATATGAAAGTTTCAAGTTCCTGGCAAATAGCACTGGCCTGTTCGGCATTGATGGCAACGGCTGCTGCCGCCATTTTCCTTAATCCAGGCGCTCAAAAAACCGATGCGAAAAAACCGGAAGCCATTACGGTAAATCAGCCGGGAAACTCTTTCGTTGTCACCAATGTCCGCGTGTTCGATGGCGAGAAAACCATCGACAAGACATCGGTACTGGTTCAACAGGGAATGATTGCTGCCATCGGGAGCGACATCAAAATTCCGAAAGACATGCCGACTTATGATGGCGCAGGAAAGACGTTAATCCCCGGCCTGATTGATTCGCACACGCATACTTATGGCGACGCACAAAAAGACGCATTGCGTTTCGGCGTGACTACCGAAATGGATATGTTTACCGATTGGCATCAACTCGCTGCCGCCAAAAAGCAGCGCGAAAGTTATGCCCGCACCGATCTGGCCGACCTCTGGTCTGCCGGCACATTGGCTACGGTACCAGGTGGCCATGGTACCGAGTACGGCATGAAAATCCCGACCCTGACAACTGCCGAAGAGGCGCCTGCTTTTGTGCAGGCCCGCATTGATGAAGGTTCCGATTACATCAAGATCGTATTCGACGATGGCAGTGCCTATGGTCCGACAGTAAAAATAAAATCGCTGCCGCCGGATGTCACCCGGGCATTGATCAAATCGGCGCATGCACACAATAAAAAAGCCGTGATTCACATTGCCGCTTACAAGCAGGCAAAAATCATGCTGGATCAAGGAGCCGATGGTTTGGTGCACAGCTTCATCGATCAGATTGCCGATACCGCTTTCATCGAACAGGCAAAAAAACAGCACACATTCATTGTTCCAACCCTGTCGGTTACCGGCAGTCTGGCCGGGGCCGATGAAGGAAAGAAACTCGCCGCCGACACAGCCTTGCAAGATTATCTGAGCTTGTTGCAAAGCAATGCCCTGAAAGCCGGTTTTCCGGCGCAATGGCAAAATTCAAAAGTGCTGGATAACGCATTGGCAAGCGTCAAACTATTGCACGACGGCGGCATTCCCTTATTGGCCGGCACCGATGCAGGCAATCCCGGCACCACGCATGGCGCGAGCTTGCATGGTGAACTTGCACTTTTAGTCAGGGCTGGCTTGTCGCCGGCTGAAGCACTGAACTCGGCGACCGCCCTGCCCGCAAAAATATTTGCTTTGAATGATCGCGGACGTATCGCTGTCGGCATGCGCGCAGATTTGATTCTGGTGAACGGTGATCCGACAAAAAATATTACTGCTACTCGTGATATCAATTTTATCTGGAAGAATGGTTACCGATTAACGCGCGTTAAAACTGCCGAACCTGCTTCTGAAGCAACGTTATTTCCGAGTGGCGCACTCGTTAGCGACTTCGAACAGGAAACCGTCACTAGCCGTTACGGCAAAGGTTGGGCTATCACGACCGACAAGCAAATGGGTGGAGAGTCGGAAGCGATTATCAAACGGATTGCTGATGGCGCAAACAACAGCAAAGGCGCAATGGAAATCAGCGGCCAGATCAAATCCGGGTTTGCCTACCCCTGGGCTGGCGTATTTTTTGCACCGGGCAGAAAGCCAATGCAAGCGATCAATTACAGCAAGGCAAAAGAACTGGTGTTCTGGGTCAAGGGTGATGGTCGAAAGTACAGCGTAATGACATTCTCGACAACGCAAGGTGGTATTCCGCCCAGCCAGAGCTTTACCACGGGTCCTGAATGGCAAGAGGTTCGACTATCGTTGGACGGCTTTACCGGACTAGAATTGTCACAAGTAACCGGCTTCTCGTTCAATGCCAGCGCACCGGAAGGCAAGTTCCGTTTCGTGATCGATGATGTCGAAATAAAATAAGGGCTTTCAAGGAAAAACGATGGCTTTGCTGGAAGACAAAACACAAACACAAGGCCATCGCATAAAGCCTGAAGTCAATTTGTATGCCGAAAAATACAAATACATGCCTTATATCAATCTGGTGTATTTGATATTTCTTTTCATGCCCATGTTTTTCAGTCCGAAATGGAATACCACCCAAACCACGATCACACTTGCCAGCATTGCGATTTTTCTGCCACTGCATTTTGCGACATTCATGAATAATGGCCGCAACGTCGTTTTCACTGCCACAGCAATGCTGGCGCTTTGTTTTGCCGTCATGCCATACAACTACGGCGCCAACACTTACCTGATTTACGGCGTCATTTCGGCGGCGCATGTTTTCAAGGCACGCAATGCGATGATATTTCTCGTCGCCGCTTTGGTATTGATGGCCATTCAGACTTATTGGCTGAAATACCCACTGGTTTTTTATGCCGGTACCGCGATCATGTCTTGCATGCTGGTTTTTTACACGCTTTACAACAATAGTATCGAGCGCAGCAACCAGAGCCTGAAATTAAGCCAGCAGGAAGTACAGCGACTGGCACAAAGTGCCGAGCGTGAACGTATCGGTCGTGATCTGCACGATGTACTCGGCCATACAATGTCGCTTATCGTGATGAAAAGCGAACTGGCGAGTCGATTATTCGAACGCGATCCGGATGCCGCCATTATCCAGATCCGCGAAGTCGAAAAAGTAGCACGCGATGCACTTGGACAAATCAGGGTTGCCGTTGCCGGCATTCGATTGGCAGGACTGGAAGCCGAACTGGCCAGTGCCCGCTTATCACTGTTGTCGGCAGATATTCAACTACATTACCTACTTGCACCGCTTGAATTATCTACTGAAGTGGAAACCGTGTTGGCACTGGCAGTGCGCGAGGCAACCACCAATATCATCCGCCACTCGAATGCGCGTCAGGTGGAAATAGAATTAATAAAAAATAAAAATACCCTGCAACTGAAAATTTCCGACGATGGTAAAAATACGCTCGTCACACCGGGGCACGGCTTGAGCGGCATGCGCGAACGGCTGGAATTATTGGGCGGGAAACTGGAAATTGATACCGGACCCCATGGTGGCGTGCGTCTGAGTCTTAGCTGTCCCATCCTTGAAAATAAAGCGCCCAACAATGCTGTTACCGGTCTAGCCACGCGCAGCGACGAATGATAACGTTGAAACATGCTTAACTTATTCCATGCTGAAAAATGATTCGTATCGTACTGGCAGAAGATCAGGCCATGGTGCGCGGCGCACTTGTCGCATTGCTGAAACTCGAGTCCGATTGTGAAATCGTCGCGGACGCCGCCGATGGTGAAATGGCTTGGGAATTAGTGAAACTGCACAAACCCGACCTGGTCGTTTCAGACATCGAAATGCCCAAACTCACCGGCCTCGAACTCGCACAACGCATTCATCTTGATGCCGGTAACACCCGAGTAGTGATCGTGACAACTTTTGCACGCGCCGGTTATTTGCGCCGTGCACTGGATGCCGGAGTACGCGGTTATCTGCTGAAAGACTCGCCATCGGCACAGTTGGCCGATGCATTGAGACAAGTACACCGCGGCGGACGAGTGATCGACCCGCAACTTGCGATGGCAGCCTGGACCGAACAGGACCCGCTGACAGATCGTGAACGCCAGGTTTTACGTTTAGCAGGCGAAGGTAGTAGCTCGGCCGAAATTGCCGAACAACTTTCCTTGTCGCAAGGCACCGTGCGAAATTATTTATCGGAAATTATCAGCAAGCTAGGTGTATCGAACCGTATCGAAGCCTATCGTCTAGCCCGGCAACAAGGCTGGCTGTAATCATTGCCGTAGGAGCGCCTTTAGGCGCGACAGTTCTACGGTCTCTCGCGCCTATGTTTGGCATGGTCGCAGATTGGTCGCGCCTGAAGGCGCTCCTACGAAAGCAATTCGTTCATTACTTTTGAGTAATTCGCCGCAATTTTTTCTCTTGCAAAATGCCTGCCATCGCAAACAAGCTGCCTGTTCGTAACATACACGTCCTTAATCAGCGCTCGATTACCGCCGAATATGAATCGATCATAGAGCGTGGAATCGTTGACACCAGCCATTGCAGCAGCATCAAGATCCAGAATCAGATAATCATTCGAACAATCCTGCTGAGTAGAAATACGTCCGTCATGCACGGCTTTTTGCCAGAGGAATTCACCCACGCTCGATTGCATCGTTGTAACGGCGATATTGCGTTGCTGATTCAACAAACGCTGTCCGTATTCCAGCCAGCGAAGTTCTTCTATAGGTGAAATGGAAGTATTGGAATCCGACCCAATACCGAATGCACCATCGGCAGCAATATAATCCCGCAAACGGAAAAAACCATCACCAAGGTTGGCTTCGGTCGTAGTGCAAATCGCAACGGTCGCTTTTGATTTTGCGATCAAGGCGACTTCGGCATCATCAAGATGGGTTGCGTGCACCAGTGTCCAATCCTGGTTCACCTCGACATTATCCATCAACCATTGCACCGGTCTTGCATTACGCGTGGCAATGCAATCATTTACCTCGGCCATTTGTTCGGAGATATGAATATGGACCGGAAGCCTGCCGGAAACGCCGGCCAATACTTCGCGTATGGCGACTTGCGGAACTGCACGCAGACTATGCAATGCGATACCGATTTTCAGCTTCTCGTTTTCCTGGGCTTGCAATTTTGCAATCAGGCCAAGAAAATTTTCGACCGAATGACTGAAACGTTTCTGCTGATCGTTCAATGCACGACCATCGAAACCACCCGTCATGTAAAGCACCGGCAACAGGGTCAATCGAATACCCGCGTCCTGCGCCGCCTGAATAATCGCCTGCGACATGGCAGCGCTATTTTCATAAGGCAAGCCATTGGGCTGATGATGCAAATAATGAAACTCGCAAACCGAGGTATAACCGGCTTCCAGCATTTCGACATAAAGCTGAGATGCAATCGCGTGCAATTGTTCGGGGGTTATGCGTGATGCAAAGCGATACATCAATTCACGCCAGGTCCAGAAGCTGTCGCTCGGATTAGTTTGCCTTTCGGTCAAACCCGCCATTGCCCGCTGGAATGCATGCGAATGTAGATTGGGCATACCGGCGATTTTTAGTATTTTACTCATGCCGATATTCTAACCGCAGCGCCAGAGGCTCGGGCTACAATATCGCCATGAGTGCATTGTCCGGAATTAAAGTACTGGAACTGGCCCGCGTATTGGCCGGGCCGTGGTGTGGCATGACGCTGGCGGATCTCGGTGCCGATGTGATCAAAGTCGAACCACCCGCCGGTGATGATACGCGCGGCTGGGGGCCGCCCTTTCGTGATGGCTTGTCAGCCTACTTCGCCTGCTGCAATCGCAATAAACGCTCGATTGCCTTGAATTTTCATTTACCGGAATCACGGCCGATTATCGAAGCGCTGATAAAACAAAGCGACATCCTGATTGAAAATTACCGCACCGGCGGCGCTGAAAGTTTGGGCGTGGATTACGCCACCGCAAAAAAACTCAATCCGAATATTATTTACTGTTCGATTTCAGGTTATGGCCGCACCGGGCCGGATGCTTATAAGCCCGGCTATGATTTTGCAATTCAAGCCGAAGCCGGTTTGATGTCGATTACCGGTCCAGTCGATGATATGCCCTATCGTACCGGCACTGCGATTACCGATATTGCTTCCGGTCAAAATGCCACGATGGCAATTCTTGCTGCACTGATTCATCGCATGAAAACCGGCGAAGGCCAGGCAGTCGAAATTTCATTATTCGAAACACAGTTGCAATTGCTGGCGAATTCCGCGAGCGGTGTTTTGTTCAGTGGCAATGAAGCGAAACGTCTGGGCAATCAACATCCGAATATCGTGCCCTATCAGGTTTTTTCGGCTCGCGATGGTCATTTCGTATTGGCGGTTGCCAGTGAAAGCCTGTGGCGTGATTGTTGCGCGGCTTTGGACAAACCCGAATGGCTGCAAGACGTCCGATATATCGACAATGCTGCACGCGTAGTCAATCGGGATGCATTGATTACCGAATTGCAAATACTGTTTGCATCGGAAAACCTGGCTTATTGGCAAAACCTGTTCGAAAAAGCCGGCATTCCGATTGCGCCGATCAATTCCGTAAAACAGGCCATCGAGCATCCGGTGACTGCGGCGCGCAATATGCGAATCGAAGTCGAAAACGTCAGCATGATTGGCAGCCCGTTGATACTTGGACAAACCCCCGTGCGTTATCGACTACCCCCGCCGCTACTCGATGCACATCGCGATATCATCTTGAACGAACTTCGCCAGCAAGGATTGATTGCATGAACTCCAGCAACGGAATGATCATTAATGCCAGACTGGCCACGATGCGCAGCGAGCTCGGTGCATATGGCGCGATTGAGCAGGCCGCCATCGCCTGGAAAGACGGCATTATCATCTACGCCGGTCCGATGAAAGACATGCCGGAGCTTGCGGACATGCCGGCACACCATGTCGAAGACGCGCATGGCCGCTGGATAACACCGGCGCTGGTTGATTGCCATACCCATCTGGTGTTCGCCGGTGATCGTGCGGTCGAATTTGAACGCCGCTTGCAAGGCGTAAGCTATGAACAAATTGCGCGCGAAGGCGGCGGCATTATTTCTACCGTCAAACAAACCCGCGACGCCAGTGAAGCTGAACTTTTCGCACAGTCATTGCCGCGCTTGCAAAACCTCATTCACGAAGGCGTTGCCACGCTGGAAATAAAATCCGGTTATGGACTGAGCTTTGAATCCGAGCGGAAAATGCTGCGCGTTGCCCGGCATCTGGGCGAGCACACCGGCATCACGATCAAAACAACGTTTCTTGGTGCGCATGCATTGCCACCGGAATTTGCCGGGCGCAGCGATGAGTACATCGTCACTGTCTGCGACTGGATGCAGCGATTGCACGAAGAAAAACTGATTGATGCTGTCGATGCTTTTTGCGAAAACATTGCCTTCACTGTTGAACAAACACGACGAGTTTTCGAGTGTGCGAAAAATCTGGGCTTACCTGTCAAGTTGCATGCCGATCAACTGAGCGACATGAAAGCTGCCGCCTTATGCGCCGAGTTTTCCGGTTTGTCGGCCGACCATCTGGAATACACCGATGAAGCCGCCGTCATCGCGATGAAACAAGCGAATACGGTTGCCGTGTTATTGCCGGGATCGTTTCACTGCCTGCGTGAAACAAAACTTCCGCCGATTGAGCTGTTTCGCAAACACGGCGTCGCGATGGCGGTGTCCACCGATTTGAATCCCGGCACCTCCCCTTTGCAGTCTTTGCATTTGGCAATGTCCTTGGCATGCACCCACTTCAAACTCACGCCGGAAGAAGCCTTACTCGGTGCAACGATTCATGCGGCAGCGGCGCTGGGCTTGAAAGATCGAGGCCAATTGATCGCCGGACAGCGCGCCGATTTCGTGCAATGGAGTTTCAAGCATCCAGCCGAATTGAGTTACTGGCTCGGCGGGAATCCGGTTCATGCGATTCATTATGCTTAGATATTCGTAGGACCCGGTAGGACCGACGGAAGTCGGGACAAGCTGCATACGATCCCGACTTCCGTCGGTCCTACGTCGGTCCCATCACGCATAAAAAAGCCCCGCATTGCGGGGCTTTTTTTGAAATCTTGAAAATTACTTGGCAGCTGCTTTCTTGGCAGGAGCTTTTTTAGCTGGAGCAGCAGCGGCTTTTGGCGCGGCAACCGCTTTACCAACGACCGTTTTGCTTTCGGTCGGACGGCTTACGCCGTAGCTGGAGATATTACGTTTGCCTTTCGCGGTGCGACGATCGCCCTTACCCATGATGCTTTCCTTAGTGATTGGTTCTACAAATAGGTGCGTATCCTAGCATTTTACCGGCTAGTGACCAAGCTATTAATGATGATGACAGCCAGCATCGTGGACATGGCCGTGGGTCAAACGCAGATTAATGATGTGAGCAACCGCTATCAGGGTTCCCCCCATCGTCATCACAATCGCATGCGGCACGACGGAATGATGCAAATCGGGAATCAAGACGCCCGACCAAACTGCCAGTAAGCCGGGCACCAAGAAGGCCAAAGCACGGTAAACCCGATGCTTTAGATAGCCCTGCCAAAGGCTTGTGACGGCCAAAATGGTGGCGAACATGACAAAGCCCCACTCCAGGCTGGTCGAGGCCAATACACTGATCCCCAAGGCTGGCAAAGCCGCAATCACCAATGGCAAAAGCGCGCAGTGAACGGCACACAGCATGGCACCCACGCTACCGACAGAGTCGGCAACGCGCGTAAATGTCCATGCTTTTGACGGTGGAATTGCAGCCATCTTGCCAGTACGCTTATTCATATAGTGTAATAATATAACATATATTCGCGCTAAGCCGACTGATTGGTTTCAATATGCGCCGGATGCGAACGCCTAACCGCAGGCACCAACTGCGCGAGCAAAGCACAGGCGGCCAAGGTCCAGACAATCAAAGCACCGCTCGGCAAATCGAGAACCGCCGACAAAACCAATCCCGACGCGTAGCCCAAAGCACCGACCATATAAGCCGCAAACAAACGACCTTTGCCCCTCATGCCCGCAGTTGCCAAGGCCGGCACGATCAAACTGGCAAATACCAGATAAACACCGACCAATTGCACCGAGACCGTAATCGCCAGCGCAAATAAGGCATAAAAAAACAAACCCGTTAAATTTCCTCTGCGTAACCACAGGAATACCAAAAGCACCGCCGAAAGAATGGCGGCAGGAATTAACTGGGGAAAACTGACCCACAGAATCTGTCCGACCAAAAGATCTTTCAGATTTTCACCCCCCTGCGGATTATTCGCGAGCAATAACAGGCTACCGGTCGCCGCCAGCACAAATAATGTTCCGATCAAAGGCTCCTGATATTCCGGCCAGCGCTTGTCGGTCCATGCCAATAATCCGGCACCTGCCAAAGCTGCCGCTGCAGCAGCGATCTGTACGCCGAAACTCTGCTCATCGACGCCGCA
>JBDTTC010000184.1:0-2884 GCA_039930825.1 Arenimonas sp. | reverse complement strand
TGAACGCCGATGAAATTATCGGCCGCATGCATGCACTCAGAACGCTCGGCGATCCGTACACCGATGCCGATTTCGCCGGTGCTGCCGAACAAGTATCGAATAAAACCGAGCAGGACGCCGTCATTGCGTACTTGCAGGGCCTTGGCAAACACGCGCCAAAAGGAGAATAAATATGATTTCCGGAATTATCAGTCTCGTTTTGCTAATTGCCTTTATCGCGGGCACGGCTTGGGCCTACAGCAGCAAGCGTCAAACGGAGTTTAGTAACGCCGCCAATATTCCACTCGAAAATAATGACGAGGTATCGCCATGAGCTTTGCCTGGTCAAGCTATATTATTTTTTTCGTGGTGTTCAATATCATCGCCTGTGTCTGGCTGTTGTGGTGGACGGCGCAGCGAAAAAAAGGCGACAGCGTCGACACTCAAACCACCGGCCATGTCTGGGACGGTGACCTGACCGAATACAATAATCCGCTGCCGCGCTGGTGGATAAATCTTTTCTACCTGACGATTGTTTTCGGCATCGCGTATCTGATTTGGTTTCCCGGGCTTGGTGCGTTCAAAGGCGAAAGCAATTGGAGCTCGAAAGCACAGCATGATCTCGAGAAGAAAGCGGGTGACGAAAAATTGGCGAAGAGTTTCGCTAAATTCCACAAGCAGCCCATCGACGTGATTGCCCAGGATGCAAAAGCGCTTACCACCGGCAGGCGGATCTTTATCAATAATTGTGCGATGTGCCATGGCTCGGATGCACGCGGTGCACGTGGCTTTCCGAACCTGACCAACAGTGATTGGCAGTGGCCGAATTCCCCAAACGACATACTGACCACGTTGCGTGAAGGTCGCCAGGCAGCGATGCCGGCACTGGCCGGTCCGATGGAAAGTGAAGCCGGTATTTCGCAAGTGGTGGTCTATGTGCAAAGCCTGTCCGGCATGCAGGTGGATCCAAGCTTGGCCGCCGATGGCAAGAAGCGTTTTGAAGGCATTTGCGCGGCTTGCCACGGTATCGATGGCAAAGGCAATCAGGCGATTGGTGCGCCCAATTTGACCGATGATGTCTGGCTCTACGGCAATGAATTTGAAACCATGAAGCAAACGGTTCGCGAAGGCCGCAATGGTCAGATGCCAGCACATGGCGCGATTCTTTCGGACACCCAAATCCGTCTTGTTGGCGCCTATGTCTGGTGGCTGTCGCACGGCAAAAAAGAGAAAACGGAATAAGCATGACGACACCTGACGTCTTTGATCACCCGCCCCGCCCGATGATTCAGCGGGTGGGTGCCATTCTTTGGCCATCCTTTTTTGCGGCGGGTGTCGCCACCATGGTGTTCTTTGCGTTTGTGGATCCCCTGCAATTGCGTGATATCACCTTCAGCCATATCCATATCAATCGTGAGGCCGGTTATACCATCGGCTTCTTCATGTTTTGGCTGGCCACCGCCAGCTCTAGCTTGTTTACCTGGATTTTGCTCAGGCCTGCGAGTCGCTTCAATAAACCGATGTCGAAGGAACAGCAGTGAACAAAAGCATCGCCGCACAATTGGTGGATGATGGCCCGCTGTATGTTTCCGAAAAGAAAATATATCCGCGTGAAATAAAAGGCCGCTACCAGCGTTTTCAAAGGCTGGCATTGCTTGTTTTGCTGGGCCTCTACTATGGCGTTGCCTGGTTGCAGTGGGATGGCCGTCAGGCCGTGCTATGGGATTTACCGGCCCGCAAGTTTTACATCTTCAACCTGGTTTTCTGGCCACAGGATTTTATTTTTCTTGCACTTCTGTTGATCATGGCGGGCTTGTCGCTCTTCTTTTTTACCGCGCTGGCCGGACGACTATGGTGTGGCTATGCCTGTCCACAAACCGTTTGGACCGAAGCATTTTTGTGGGTGGAACAAAAACTCGAAGGTGATCGCAACCAGCGCATGAAGCTGGACGCCAGCCCCTGGAACGCTAACAAGATTCTGCGCAAATTCGGTAAACACAGTTTGTGGCTGATACTAGCGCTGTGGACCGGTTTTACTTTTGTTGGGTATTTCACGCCGATCCAGGAACTGGCCGTTCGGTTTATCCCCTTTCACTGGAGTGGCTGGGAAACGTTCTGGGTTCTTTTTTATTCGCTCGCGACCTGGGGCAATGCCGGTTTCATGCGCGAACAAGTCTGCAAATACATGTGTCCGTATGCCCGCTTCCAGAGCGCGATGTTTGACCGCAATACCCTGATTATTGCCTATGACAGTTTGCGTGGCGAAACCCGCGGCTCACGCCGAAAGGGCAGCTTGCCGAGCGTACTTGAACGTGTTCGCGGCCTATTGCCTATTAACAAACTCAATGATCACGGTGTTGTTCCGTTTGCAGTGTCCGATAGCAAACCAGCACCGGAAGAACTCGGCGATTGCATCGATTGCACACTCTGCGTGCAGGTCTGTCCGACCGGTATCGATATTCGCGATGGCCTGCAATACGAGTGCATCGCCTGTGGTGCCTGCATCGATGCTTGCAATTCGATCATGGACAAACTCGAGTATCCACGTGGATTGATTCGCTACACCACCCAGCACCAACTCGAAGGACAAAATAGCAAAGTCCTGCGCCCGCGCATCATCGTGTATGGCGTCCTTCTACTGGGATTATTTGCCGTATTCGCCGTGGGCATTGCGAAACGCAGCCCGCTGATCGTTGATGTCATGCGCGACAAACAGCTTTATCATTTGAATGATGATGGCAATATCGAAAATGCCTACACCCTTCGCGTGATCAACAAAGACAATCATGCTCACACTTACAAAGTGAATATCGATAGCCACGCCGATATTCAGATCGAACACTTCGCCGGCGATATTTCGCTGCAACCGGAAGAAGTGCAAACCTTGCCGATCACACTGATGGCG
>JBDTTC010000183.1:0-4867 GCA_039930825.1 Arenimonas sp. | reverse complement strand
CATCGGCACGGGCGGGATCGGTAAAGAAATCACGGCATGGCGCTCCAATTAATTCGTCGCGGGTACGGCCTGTCAGTGCAATCATTTGTTGGTTAACATCGGAGATGATGCCTTGCGGATCGGTCGTCATCAGGGCATCGATATTCGATTCGATCAATGAACGCGTGTAGAACTGTTGGTCACGCAAACGTTGGTCCAACAATGCCTGCGCTGCTTCGACTTGTTTCCGGGCTGTATTGTCCGTACCGATCAACAAATAGCCAATGATGTTTTCTTCGGCATCGCGCAAAGCAGTTACCGAAACAATAGCCGGAAATCGGGTCCCGTCCTGCCGGATATAGGTCAGTTCGTAAATATCTTCGATGCCGCGCGATGCCTTAAAAACCAAGGCTTCGAAACCTGGTGCAATCGGTGCTTTCAATTCCATGCTCAATGCTTCGGCGCGGGAAATCAATTCTTCCGTATCTGAGATATCGGCCGGCGTGATTTTATTGACTACATCAATGGCCACATAACCCAGCATGCGCTCGGCACCAACGTTGAATATCTGGATAACGCCCTTGGCATCGGTGGCGATACTCGAGAAGTTTGCACTATTGAAAATCGCGTCTTGAAGCGCACCGGTTTTCAGCAAGGCATTTTGCCGCCGAAATTCAAGAAGCCCTTCTGGGACATTCTGTTTTTCCATGACACCATCACCCAACGTAGTGGTCGACATAAGGCCATCCGTGCGAACAATCACAAAACGGCAAGCAGTCAGGACAAGACCGCACTACCGCAGGAAACTCACTAGACTGGCAATCCGTTCGGCACAGCGACATGCATTCGTCGGGCGGCAAGAAGGAGATCAGATTGGATTGTTCGCTGGCGACCGGAACAAATCTGTGCGGAAGCGTACATAGCGCTAAGGGCAGGCTGGGCGCTGCCGACCCTTGGGTTTAATTCCATCAAGATTGCGATGGTGTTTGGTGGATACCATCAAGATTGCGATGGTGTTTGGTGGATACCACCAAAAAGCGGTGGGATCCACCCTACGTTTTTGAAAACGGCATATATCGTAGGGTGGAACCGCCACAGGCGATTCCACCAAAGATTGCGATGGTGTTTGGTGGATACCACCAAAAAGCGGTGGGATCCACCCTACGTTTTAATGCGCATCCGATAATAAGCGGTTCAATTCATTTTTGACGACCGCGTAGCACTCGCAAGAACGGGATTCCAATCCCACGGGATCAAGTACGGAAATATGCCCACGTCGGTAGCGGATGAAGCCTGCGTTTTGCAGTTTTCCTGCTGCTTCGGTAATACCCTCGCGGCGCACGCCCAGCATGCTGGCAACTAGTTCCTGGGTCATGATCAACTCGCGGGTAGGAACCCGGTCCAGCGTCAACAACAACCAGCGGCTTAATTGTTGTTCGACCGAGTGATGCCGGTTGCAAACGGCAGTCTGCATCATCTGCGTCATCAATGCCTGGCTATAACGCAGCAATAAACGCTGCATGGCACCGGCATGATTGAATTGTTCCTTCAACACGCTGCGTTCAAGACGAAATGCATGACCTGCTGTTTGCACAACAGCCGAACTCGGTGTGGTGTTGCCGCCCATAAATAATGAAACGCCGAGCATTCCTTCATTGCCGACACCGGCCGCTTCGGCCGATGCACCCGATGCCATCACGTAATGCAATGACACGATTGAAGTGGTCGGAAAATAAGCATGCTGCAATTGGCTGCCGGGTTCGTAAAGCATATCGCCCAGCTTCATCGGCACCAGCTCGAGCCGGGATGCCAATAACTCAAGTTCGGCATCGGGCAATCCGGCCAGCAGATGGTTTTGATCCGGACTATGAAGTGCCATCATGCTTATGCCTTGGGAAAACCAAGACTTTTGACCGGCGTGCATTCAACGCCTATGCCACGATAACCAATGAAACGACATGTCGGGTCAAACATCGGCTCGCCACTGACGCGAAATTGCTGTTGCGAACCGTCTTCATTAGTACGACTAAAAATATAGTCGATAAAGGGCTGGCGCTCCGCGATAGTCATCTGAAGTAGTGCACGTTCTGCTTCGTTCCAGCTTGATGCAGGGTTACTTGATTCACCGCTTGTGCTCTCAGTCTGAATACCGAGCATTTCCAATACCGGACCGGACACTTTGGTGAAACTACCGAATTCATCCTGCTCCCAATACCAATCGGAGGCCAGCTCGGTCAGGCTACGGAAACGTGCTTCGCTTTCGCGCAACTCTGCGGTACGTTCTTCCACGGTAAATTCAAGCATCCGGTTGTAGCTCTCGAGTTTTTTGTATAGCAGACGTACTTCCAGCATATTGTTGATACGGGTTTTTACTTCAAGCAAATCGAATGGCTTGCTGATGAAGTCCTTTGCACCTGCCTGCAATGCCTGCAATTTATGATTCGGCTGTGCGGTAAGCACAATCACCGGAAGATAGCTGTCGGTGTCATTGCACTTGAGTTCGTTCATTACCTGGAAGCCGTCCATCTCCGGCATTTGCAGATCCAGAAGGATCAAATCAAAGTTTTTATTCCGGTGCAGTACACAGACTTCTTCGGGTTTCATTGTCGAACTAACATTGGTATAGCCTGCCTGGCTTAAGAATTGTTCGAGCAATTGCACATTGGTTTCCTGATCATCCACTATCAGGATGGCGGCCTTCAGAATGTCCTGTGCATTAATCACGTTTTTCGCCCCTGTTTTCACAAGCGGCTTCCGCTTTGGCGAATTTCAATGCGATATCCAGCGTGTTCATGAATTCATTCACCTTGATCGGCTTGGTGAGGTACCTGAAGAAACCGGCTTCCAGTCCTTTTTCAATATCACGCGGAATCGCATTGGCACTTAATGCAATGACAGGAATACTAGCCGTTGCAATATCATCGGACAGCATTTTCAATGCCTTCAGGCCGTTGATCCCGGGTAGATTGATATCCATCAAGATCACATCCGGCAGCTCCGCACGTGCGATTTCAATACCACGGGTGGCATCTCTTGCGGTCAACAAACGGATATCCGGGCGGCGCGCGATCAAATCTTCAACCAACATCAAATTAGCGGGATTATCTTCGACATAAAGCAAGGTGTGGCAATGGGCCTCTGCGTCAATATGAATATTGCTAAGTTCGATAAACTCGTCGGTATGCGGCTCCAGCGTCAGTTCATTGGTCAGGTTCAATTCAAACCAGAACACACTGCCCTGCCCGACGATACTATCAACACCGATGGTGCCACCCATCAATTCAATAAGACGCTTGCATACGACTAGACCGATGCCGGTGCCTTCTTCGTCATTTGATTCCTGCCCAAGCCGATTAAATGGCTGGAATAGCTGCGCCAATTTTTCTGGCGATAAGCCATCGCCGGCATCTTTGACACAAACGCGGATACGGCCTTCATCAACGGAGATACAGTCGACAACTACCGTTCCGCCCTCGCGGTTATATTTGATCGCATTCGAAAGCAGATTAATCAATACCTGTTTCACACGGGTGCGATCAGCCTTTATGATGTAAGGAAATTCCAGCAGCGGAAAGCTCACGCCAATGCCGCGCTTTTGTGCCTGTGGCAAAATCATCGCCTTGCATTCGCGTACGACTTCGGTCAGTGAAATCGGTTCCAGCGACAGGATGAGTTTGCCCGATTCGATCAATGCCAAATCGAGAATTTCGTTGATCAGGTCGAGCAAATACCAACCAGCCTTCAGGATTTGATCGACGCTGCGCTTCTGCGTAGGCGTCGGTTGCGGTGACCCTGATTCAACCAATTGTGCAAAGCCGAGAATCGCACTCAATGGCGTGCGCAACTCATGGCTCATGCTGGAAAGGAAATCCGACTTCGCAAGATTGGCTTTTTTTGCATCGGCCATCGCTGCCTGCAAATCCAGTTCGATTTTATGACGAACTGAGTTATCGGTACCAATCAGCAGATAGCCAATAATCGTGCCGTAATCGTCACGCAAGGCGGTGATCGAAACAATCGCCGGAAAACGGCTGCCATCCTTGCAGATATAAGTAAGTTCGTAGATATCTTCGATGCCACGCGACGCCTTGAAAGCAAGTGCTTCGAAGCCAGGTGAAATCGGTGTTGCCAGTTCCAGACTAAGCGCATGTGCGCGTGCTTTCACTTCCTGCGGGTCGTGAATATCACTCGGGTTGATTCGATTGACGACTTCCGCGGCTTCATAACCCAACATGCGCTCGGCACCCACGTTGAATAGCTGGATGATACCTTTTTCGTCGGTAGCAATAATCGAAAAATTTTCGCTGGTAAGAATGGCGTTCTGCAAGGCACCGGTTTTGAGCAGAACTGCCTGCCGTCGTTCTTCGTTAATGCCATCTACGAAGGTGAAACCATTTTCTAGTGTTTGCATTTCGGTTTCCGTAGGAAGTACATAGGTTCAAGACATGAACCGCGTGTGCTTGGCCGGAAACAAGCGAGCTCGCCTAAATGGCAACACTCTCAAGGGGACTTTTGCTAGACGCTGGCGCTACTGTGCATAATGGCTACCGGCGTTAAAAGCGTCTGTGCGGTGCGACACATATAAATTTATCGCATAGAAAAGTTATGTTTCTAGCTTGATGTAGTTTGGCTTTCAATCACTTAAGTATTGGACCAAGGCGACCTTGCTCCCATAAACGAACACTGGCTGGAACAAGAAAAGACCAAGGCTTCTAGTGGCAGCTCCGCATTCCGGTCGGCATCTATCGGGATATCGTGTTGGTGCAGATCAATTAAAATCGGCATTTTTTCAGTACCCGGTTGTGGCTGATTCTCGGCTTGCATCGGAAACTCCTGGTGCGAAAATATCGGCATTCATGGCATATCGGCTTCTAAATGGATTGCGGCT
>JBDTTC010000182.1:0-3746 GCA_039930825.1 Arenimonas sp. | reverse complement strand
CCGTGGGGCATCGCGTTACGTTGACCCGAGCTTCGCCGAGTGTTTCGCGATGGAATGCGAAGCCTTCAAGCGGGTGCGCGACACCATGGGCCTGAGCAATGCCTGGGTGATGATTCCTTTCGTCCGGACACTGGAAGAGGGCCAGAAAGTTATCGATGTACTGGCCCAAAATGGCCTGCGTCGTGGCGAGAACGGATTGAAAATCATCATGATGTGCGAACTGCCTTCGAACGCATTGTTGGCCGATGAATTCCTGGAAATTTTCGACGGCTTCTCGATTGGCTCAAACGATCTGACCCAATTGACTTTAGGCCTGGATCGGGATTCGGCAATCGTGGCGAATTTATTCGACGAACGAAATCCGGCAGTGAAAAAACTATTGTCGATGGCGATCAGTGCGGCACGCGCCAAGGGCAAATACATTGGCATTTGCGGACAAGGTCCGAGTGACCATCCGGACTTGGCCGACTGGTTAATGCAGCAAGGTATTGAATCGGTTTCGCTCAATCCCGACACAGTCGTTGACACCTGGTTGCGTCTTGCAAAACTAAAGGCATCCTAAGCAGCATGAAAGCATTTGATGCGGTATTGGCTGAACTTGGACAGCACCAATGGCTGGTGCGCGGCCTGATTGCGATCACCATTGCCGTGGTCGGTATTTGGCTGGCACGCTGGGTGGCGCGAGCGCTTGAAAAAGTACTGCATCGCTTCGATGTTGAAATCATACTGCGCAGTTTTCTTCGCAATCTGGTTTATGCGATTTGTATCATCGTCGCCTGCATCGCAGCCCTGGATTTTGCAGGTGTTCCGACCACCTCATTACTGGCCGTCCTGGGCACTGCAGGTTTAGCAATCGGTTTGGCAATGAAAGATTCACTGTCGAATATCGCATCGGGAGTCATGTTGATTGTACTGCGGCCATTTCACAGCGGTGATTATGTCCAGGTCGCCGGCGTGGAGGGCGTTGTCGATAGCGTCCGCATTTTTCAGACTTTCATGCACACGCAAGACAACCGGCAAATCATTCTGCCGAACAGCCAGATTACCGCCGCACCTATAATCAATTTCACCGTACGCGGCGTACGTCGATTGGATGTATCGGTCAAAATAAGCTACAGCGATGACATGGGACTCGCCAGAAAAACCCTACTAGGTATCGCCAAAAACCATGCCCAGATTTTGTCCGAGCCACTGCCGGAAGTCGTGGTTGCCCAGTTGGCAGACAACCATGTTGAATTGCAGCTACGCGTTTGGCTAGCCGCTACCGACCTTGGTTCGCTGAAAGCCTATTTGCTCGAACATTGCTGGCAGCAATTAAGCGAACAAGGCTTCAAGACCAGACACCCGCAAGCGGTAATACCGGTTCAGGCTTAACCAACCACCTGGTTCCTACCGTTACGCTTGGCTTCGTACAATTTAACGTCGGCCTTCGAAGCCAGTTTTTCATGATGTGAAAGTCCAGTACGTTCACTGATGCCGATGCTCACCGCGAGTTTCAGCCCAGGCGCGAAGTTATTGCAGTCGATAGCCTGAATCGCGAGACGAATTTTTTCGCATTTCATGCGGGCTGTTTCCAGATCTTGATTCGGGAACAGCAGCGCGAATTCTTCCCCGCCCCAACGCGCTGTTAGCTCGTCACCACGCAAGCCGGACCACTTGCCCAGGTGCTCGGCATCCATTACGCGTCGCATCGTTTCGGCAATCACTTTCAATGCCTGATCGCCAACTTCATGCGAATAGCCATCGTTAACCTGTTTGAAATGATCAACATCGAGCAGACCAAAGCAAAGCGGTTGTTCACCGGCAACTGCTGCCTGGAAAGCTTCCTGCAGTTTTTCATCCATGCTGCGGCGATTCGGCAGGCCGGTCAGTGAATCGGTACGCGCCTGCTGTTCGAATGCTTCCGATTGCTGGCTTATCCTTAAATTCAGCGTTTCAAGCTCGACATTTTTTTCACTCAACGCGCGCGTGCGTTCTTCGACAATGCCGCTGAGTTCAAGCTCGCGTGCTTCAAGTTGACGCACCCGTGCGCGATACAGGCCATACAAAAACAGGGCGAGCAGAACAACGATCAAAGGAATAAACCAAGGGCGCTGATACAGTCGCGGCTTGATTTCGAATTTAAGGCTCGCGCTTTCCGGGCTCCATGGTCCACCGCGTTGTGCGGCACTTACCTTGAAGGTATAACGACCAGGCGGCAGATTGGTGAACTGCACATTGCGTAATTGCTCACGTTCAATCCAGTCCTCGTCAAAACCTTCAAGACGGTAACGGTAGCGAATCTGCTCCGGCGTGCGATAACTCAAACTGACATAGGCCATTTCCAGTTTTTTCGTGTCCGAGGGCAAAATCAAATCACCGTCGGCATCGGCGATTTGATCATTGACCATCACGTTTTCAATCACGACTGGCGGCGGGGCAAGCTGGTAACGCGCCAATTCGTCGGGCTGCACGACCGACAGGCCTTTCGCAGTCGCTACCCAAATACTGCCATCTTTTGCACGTATGGCAGCTGGACCGGCGCCGCCATTACATTGGGCGCTTGCCATACCATCGGCTTCGGCAAAACTTACGGTATTTACTCTTTCCGATTTGCCATCTGCAACGGCTTCCATTTCATTACGTTTGACGTAAATAACACCGCGATTCGACGTCAGCCAGAAATTACCGTAGGTATCGGCAACAATCTGGAAAATGGTAGCCACCGGCAATCCATTTTTGGTTCCGACGGCAGAAATTTTTCCGTTACGTAAGCGTAGCACGGCGCGATCAGTCGCAATCCAGAGTGTGCCATCGGCATCTTCGCTAAAGCCGAAAACATCCTGTGAAGCAAGGTAGCCCGAAATATCGACGGAACCTGCTTTTTCGCCATCAATAAAACCAAGACCATTCGCAGTGCCAACCCATATTCGGCCATTTTTTGCTTCATGGATGCTCATAACGAAGTCGCGTGGCAAACCTTCCGCCATGCCGTAATGTTTCAGTTCGCCGCCTTTTTTACGATAGAGCCCACGCGAAGTGGCGACCCATAAATAACCATTGCGATCTTCATGCAATGCACGTATTTGAGATCCAAAAAGCGGACTACTCTGATTGACACTTTCACGAACTACGCCGTTTTTCCAATTGATCAATCCGGTCGAATACATGCCGACCCACAAGCTGCCGTCTTTGGCCGGTGCCAAGCTCAGGATGGCATCATTACTCAAACTGGCGTCATCCTTGATGGCGGTAATTTTTTCCTCGAAGTAGCGGTTCAGGCCACGCGAAGTACCGATCATGACGCTGCCGTCGGCGGTCTGCGCCAAGGCACGCACATAATTATCGCTAAGGCCCTGATAATTATCGTAGGTAACAAAAGGCGTGTCGGCAAAACGTACCAGACCTGCATTGGTGCCTGCCCAGAGATTACCTTCACGATCGTTATATAAAGCGCCTACACGATTATTGGGGAGCCCCTGGGTAGCATCCAGGCTCTCCAAACCACGGCGACCGAAACGTAAAATCCCGCGATTGACGGTACCCATCCACAAATTGGATTCACTATCCAGATCAAGACTGATAATCGCTTCATCTGGAAAGTCAGCCGTTACTTTCTTGAATTTGCCGTTTCTGCCTAAGTACAATCCATGGTGTGTACCAATATATAAGCCGCCTTCAGGCGCCGCCAACATGGCGTAAATTGCACCTGCTGGCAGACCATCTGCCACGCCAAAACTTTGTACGCGATTATTTTCGATCCGCAC
>JBDTTC010000181.1:0-15012 GCA_039930825.1 Arenimonas sp. | reverse complement strand
CCACGACTCGACTAGAGTGATACCTCCCGCTAAGAGAGTCGCCAGCGATCTCGTCACCTGGGCCACCGACAACTGGACTGCCAAACTTCCCGCGAGCGGAATCCTGAGTATCAAAGCATCGATCTGCAGTGTGGTGGCGGTAGATTACGAAAATGACAAGGCAATTGATGATTTCAATTTACTGTTCACCGGCGCGACCGAATTGCCGGCCGATTTCTGGGAAAAACACGAAGGCAATCTGCGCTCCTGGACCGAAAAAGGTCGCACCTATTACGAAGTGAAACGCACTCCCGATGACGGCTGGTTCGCAAACCAGTTCCTGTATTTACCGGGTAACGATGAAGTAGAAATGAAAGTTGCTCGGCTCGAAGAAGATCGTGTTGTTTTGCAAATTGTCGATGACTTCCGATCTACGCAGCATCAGGTCTGGGGTATCAATGCTCGTAACCGAGAACAGAATTTCGCATTCAACGCACTAATGGACCCCGATATTGATTTCGTGACCCTACTCGGCACTGCGGGTACCGGTAAAACTTTATTGGCATTGGCAGCGGGTCTGGCGCAGACGATGGACAGCCAGCGTTATCGTGAAATCATAATGACGCGTGCCACTGTCAGCGTCGGCGAAGATATCGGTTTCCTGCCAGGTACTGAAGAAGAAAAAATGACCCCGTGGATGGGGGCATTGACCGACAATCTTGAAGTACTCACCCACACTGCAGATCACGGCACCTGGGGCCGTGGTGCGACCAATGATTTATTAGCCAGCCGTATCAAGATTCGCTCCATGAATTTCATGCGAGGCCGCACATTCTTGAATCGTTGGGTGATTGTTGATGAAGCACAAAACCTGACACCGAAGCAGATGAAAACCTTGATTACTCGCGCCGGCCCCGGCACAAAAATCATATGCATGGGCAACGTCGAACAAATCGATACGCCGTATCTGACTGAAACCACGTCAGGTTTAACTTACGCAGTGGACCGCTTCAAAAACTGGGCTCATAGCGCACATATCACGTTGCGTCGTGGCGAGCGTTCACGCTTGGCCGATCATGCCTCGGAAGTGTTGTAAGAAAGCATAGTAATAGTAAATGTAGGTCGGGCCTTGGCCCGACGCTCTTCACAGATTTCGATATTGCCATTGTCGGGCCAAGGCCCGACCTACGGATTCCAAATGAAAACTAATCTTTGCGCTCTCAGCATCGCCGGCTCCGATTCCGGCGGTGGCGCCGGCATTCAGGCCGACCTGAAAACCTTTGCGGCGCATGACGTACATGGCTTGTCTGCCATTGCTGCGTTGACGGCACAAAATACCCGCAAAGTGACGGCAGTCGAAGTACCATCGATCAAATTTCTGGAAGCCCAGCTCGATGCCTGCTTCAGCGATTTCAAAATCGGTTCGGTAAAAATCGGCATGCTTGCCAATGCCAGAGTCATCAAAGCTGTGGCAGCCTCGTTGATCAGACACAAAGCAAAAAACATCGTGCTTGATCCCGTCATGGTCGCCAGTAGTGGCGCCATTTTGCTGGAACCATCGGCATTGAAAGCAATGCGTGAATTATTGCTGCCACTGGCTAGCGTCATCACGCCGAATATTCCGGAAGCTGAATTATTGCTGGGACACAAAATCAAGAATGCCGAAGCAGCCGATGCAGCGACCGTTGAGCTATTGACGATGGGCTCTCGAGCCGTCTTGTTGAAAGGCGGCCATCTGCCGGATAAAACCATGACCGACCGTTATGACGATGGCGAATTGTTTGCCGAATTCATTCACAAAAAATTGAAACTCGAAGGCCACGGTACGGGATGCACTTTGGCTTCTGCAATTGCCGCCAATCTCTGCCTCGGAAATAATCTTCCACAAGCCTGCAGTGCCGCAACAGATTACGTGCATGGTGCATTGATTCATGCCTACAAACCGGGAAAAGGTAAAGTCGCCGTGCTGGACCATATGTGGCGATGGAAAGCCGGGACTTAGGTTTCGCTTGTGTCGGGCGCCAAATATTCGGGCCAAACAAAATCTTTATTACGCCAGGCAGGCCACTGCCCTTCACCTTTGAAATTGCGCAACCCGGCGCGATATTCTTTCCAGCCTTCCTTCAGCGCGGCCTTATCGAAGCCGGATAATTTTTCATTCAAAATAACCGGCAATTCATCTATTGAAAAATAATCTACATCGAAAAAAATGCGTTGCGGGTTTCCGTCATGGTCAACGGTAAAAAACCATTCCGCTTCCATATAATTGCCAAACCATGGGTCAGGATAAATGGCCTGGTGAAAACTCAAACCAAATTCAAGTACGACTGGCCAGGGCCAAAGTGTCGGCCATTGTTGCGAGCGACTCATCCAGCTCAGATAGTAAATACCTTCTTCTGAAAAATGAACTTCATCGCGTGTTGAAACCGTTTTCGGTTTTCTGCCGAATATTCTTGTTAACCACTGCAGCATCGGATATCTCGTTTCAACGGGTAAAGCAAAACGGAGCCGCAGGCTCCGTTTGTGAATTTGTTTCTGCGAAGAGGTGTGACATCGTCGCGACTTCCGTCGCTCCTTCATCGCTACAGCTATGCAGTAACGCGTGCTGCAATCGCTTTGGCAAAACTCATCGTATTGCCTTCGCCGCCAAGATCAGGCGTTAGCGAATCTTTTGCATCCATTGCATCGCGAATCGCCTTGCGAAGTGCATTGCCGCGTTCCGGCATGCTCAAGTGATCCAGCATCTGCGCTGCACCAAGTAACAGAGCACAAGGATTTGCTATGCCTTTACCAGCGATGTCCGGTGCCGAACCGTGTACGGCTTCAAAAATGGCGACTTCAGTGCCGATATTGGCACCCGGAGCCAAACCTAGACCACCAACGAGACCGGCGCATAAGTCGGAAATAATATCGCCGAACAAATTGGTGGTCACCAATACATCGAATTGTTCCGGCTTCATCACCAATTGCATGCAGGCATTATCGATGATCATTTCATTGCATTGGATATCGGGATATCGCAATGCAACTTCACGAGCAGTTTTCAAGAACAAACCGGAAGTTGATTTCAGAATATTGGCTTTGTGTAAAACGGTGACTTTCTTACGACCGACTTTGCGCGCAAGCTCGAAAGCATAACGAACGATTCGTTCGGAACCTTTGCGGGTAACACGTTGGGTCAATGTTGCAGTTTCGCCATCGGCCGTGACTGCTTGACCTTCGCCAATGTAGGCGCCTTCGGTATTTTCGCGGACGGTAATTAGATCAATATTCTGGTAACGCGATTTGGTATTCGGGAAACTGATCGCTGGGCGTACATTCGCATAGAGATCAAAACGCTTGCGCAGTTCGACATTGATGGATGAAAAACCTTCGCCTACGGGTGTGGTCAACGGGCTTTTCAATGCAATGCGATGGCGTTGGATCGCATCGAGCGTGCTCGACGGCAATAGCTCACCATGTTTTTCCAGGGCAGCCATACCGGCTTCAACGAATTCGTAAGTCAACCCCAGATTCATGGCGTCAAGCACATGAAGGGTGGCATCCATAATTTCCGGGCCGATTCCATCGCCACGGATTACCGCGATTGTCTGGGTCATAAATATCTTCAAAAACAGCGCGTTAGAGCCGCGCGAGGGGTCGTATTATGCCATAGAACAAGGCTCCATGACTTGTGGCCGCCCATACAGCTTGCTAATCAAATGCTGTGCTGATGAACCGGCTTGGCTTGCGCATGAATTCCCTCGCCTTCGAGCTGGTCTAGAAAATCAACCGCACGGCGCAAGTGTGGAATAACAATCGAACCGCCAACCACCAATGCAACGCTGAAGGTCTCGAACATTTCGTCGCGATTCACGCCGGCCTCCTTGCACTGGGCAATGTGATAACTGATGCAGTCATCACAACGCAGTACCATGGAAGCCACCAGACCCAGTAGCTCCTTAGTCTTGATATCCAGCGCGCCGTCTTTATAAGTCTGGGTATCGAGCGCGAAAAAACGCCGTACCACCTGATTATCATGGCCCAAAATGCGTTCATTCATGCGCTGGCGAAATTCGGTAAATTCTGCCACGCGGTCTAGTTCACTTGAGCTCACGGTGTAGTCTCCAACAATGGTTTCAGCCCACCCGCTCGGTCCAGTGCGACCAGATCGTCATAACCGCCAACGTGGGTATCGTTGATGAAAACCTGCGGTACGGATGTGCGCCTGGTTTTTTCCATCATTTCGGCACGCGCAACTGGATCGGTATCAATACGAACTTCCGTATAACTGGCGCCTCGGGATTTCAGGAAATTCTTAGCTGCAACGCAATACGGGCAAATTGCAGTGCTGTAAATAATGACATTGGACACGTTATTTCTCCTTCTGCCGGAACTATGGGGGCAATGCCGAGTCTTTTCTAGGCCACATTATATTTAATTTAACCGGCGATTCACTCTAGATGCATGCATATGGTGCATGCTTCACTCATTAGAAAATTGGAACTTAACGTGCCCCGTTTACTGCCACTTACTGCCGCGCTCGTATTCAGCCTTGGTTTCATCACTAGCGCTCGCGCTCAAAACAACAGTCTTCCCGATATGGGTTCCTCGGCTGCCGAGTTACTCAACCCGGAACAAGAAGCCGAATATGGCGCGTACACACTTTATCAGTTGCGCAATTATGGCTATGTGTTGGACGACCCATTGCTGGACAACTGGCTACAAGGCATGGGGCACCGTCTCGGCGCAGCATCTGACAGACCGGAGCAGCCCTTCACCTTCTTTCTATTGAAAGAACGACAAATCAATGCCTTCGCCACATTCGGTGGCTACATCGGCGTGAATGCTGGCTTGATATTGACTGCTCAAGCCGAGGATGAAGTGGCCGGCGTATTGGCACATGAAATTTCCCACGTGACACAACGTCATATCTTGCGATCTGTGGAACGGAGTCAAAAAGACCAGCTACCAATTCTGCTCGGCATGCTGGCCGTGGTCGTTGCCGCACAAAAAAGTAACAGCAATAGTTCCGACGATGCCATGCAAGCTGCCGTGATCGGCGGACAGGCTTTGATTGCACAGAGACAAATCGATTACACGCGATCAAGCGAGGTTGAAGCAGACCGAATTGGCATTCAAACTCTGCATCGCTCGCAGTATCGAACTTCGGCGATGGCGGATTTCTTTGAACGGATGGCAACTGCAGGTCGCGGTAATTCAGGCGGCTACCAGGTGCCGGATTATCTCCGCTCGCATCCCGTCACTACAACGCGAATCAGCGAGGCACGCGAGCGAGCTGCTCGTATCGACAACGAACCGAAACCGTTGGTGACCAGCTCCACATCACAATCGAATCTGCTTATTCCAAGCCAGTTTAGTCTGAACACACAAAACGGTGCCAATTCACCTATTAGGCAATTCGATTGGGCGCGCGAGCGTTTACGCGTGCTGTCTGCGGCCAGTCCGCAAATTGCAGTGAATGAATTCAAAGGTCTGACAACCGGAGTTTCTGCCGCCAAATTGACCGACCCGCAGCTTTATGGCTATGCGCTTGCCCTGATGCAAAACGGTTCACCAGGCACTTCTGAATCCATGCTCGAAGAATTGAAATCGAAGTATTCCGATAATTTATGGGTTGAACTTGCCTATGCGGAAAATGCGCATTACGCAAAAAATCCGAGCCAAAGCCAGCAACGATTTGAGGCTCTACTGAAAAAATATCCGCAGCATGTAGCAATCAGCCTTACGTATGCACGTACATTGGGTGAAATCGGCAGTGCCGATGCTGGCCGTCGTGCACAAATCGTGTTGCGGCCATTGCTTGCACAAAGCGCCGATGACCCTCTGTTTCAGAAAAGTTTTGGGCGCGCTAGCGAACTGGCAGGCGATCTAAATCGTGCTGCCGAGGCCTATGCGGAGGCGGCTTATCTCAATGGTCGTCCGGAAGATGCCCTGAAACAACTCGATGGTTTGCTTAAAAAAGAAAACCTCGACTACGTTCAGCGTGCCCGGGTTGAGGCACGCATGGCAGCGATAACGCCAGAAGTATTGGAAATGCGTCGGCAAGGCGTAAAGCCATCACAACAACCGCCTGACAGGACTTGATGGTTCTTAAATGACGGGCCTCGGCTCGGCTTATACAATAATGCAATGTGTATGTCGGGCCGGGGCCCGACTTACGAATATTTTTTATTGCTTCGGCAAATACAGCAATGGATCAACTGGCTTGCCATTCCGCCGAATTTCAAAATGCAGCATGTCGCGCATCGTGCCTGTGCGACCCATTTCTGCAATGACGTCGCCGGCTCTTACTTTGCTGCCTTCGGCAACCAGACGACGACGATTGTGGGCGTAAGCCGATAACCATTCGTTGTTGTGTTTGATAATGATCAATTCGCCGTAACCTACCAAACCTGCTCCGGAATAAACGACGGTGCCGTCACTCGCAGCCTTCACAGCTTGACCGCTTTTCCCTCCAATGTTGATGCCCTGTTGGGTTGGGTCACCTTGGACATAACGGGCAATAACGGTGCCGTCGCTTGGCCAGCGCCAGCTCATTATATTTGTTACGACTGCCGGCTTGCTGTCGCTGATAGACTCCGGTGTTTCGATAGTCGCCGGAGCGATGGTTGGCAATGAGGGCTTGGTAGTTGATGGTACAACCGTAGGCATTGCGACAACGGGAGCAGTCGCAATCACGGCAGAGGGTTTTACATCGACTGGTTTTACATCAACTGGCTTCGTATCCAGCGGTCTAGATTCCACTGGTGTGATGGTCGCCACTGCAGCAGGCGTTGAAACATCCGTAACGATCAGACCATCGACAGGTTTCAACAAAATGCGCTGCCCAACTTTTACCGTGTAGGGCTCCTGGATGTCATTCCATGTGGCAACTTCGCGATAACTTAATCCTGCACGAAAGGAAATACCATACAAGGTATCGCCCTGCTGCACGATATATGGTTCATTGAGGGAAATCGGCTCGTAGTGCCTTTGGACAGTAGCAACTGATTTCTCGGTCTTGCCACCCTCATCATTCACCGGACGGACGCTGACCGTGGTTTGCGCGCAGGCACTTAGTACCACGACGGATGCCATAACCGAACAAGTAAATAGTGAAATATTTTTCATGTTGTATTTCATGTACCTTGTGGTTTCATCAGTATCCAGACAACAAATCCGACCAATAGCAGCAACGCAATCCAGCCAATCGGTTCAATATATTTACGCAATGCTGCTTCCGCTTTTTCGCCGCCCAAGCGTATTGCCCCCGCCACAAGAAAGACTCGTTTGCCGCGACCAATCAGTGCTCCAAAGAAAAACGGCAGTAAAGGCATTCCTACGGCACCTGCCGCCAACGTAAAAATCTTGAAGGGTACCGGAGTAAATCCGGCGATCAGCAGCAACCAGAATCCGTTATCGACCGCCTGTTTTTTAATGTCTTCAAACTGGTCGGCGTAGCCCATTTTTGCAATCAGGGGCATTGCCAGATCAATTGCGTAATGGCCAATGGCATAACCCACAAACATGCCTGCCAGAGACCCCAGCAAGCTGACGAATGCGTACCAGAAACCCGATTTAGGTTTGGCCAGGCACATGGGTACCAGCATCATTTCCGGCATGACAGGAAAAATAAATGCTTCGAAAAAACTAAGGACTGCCAATATGCCGACAGCATTTTTGTGCTGCGCCCATTGCATTGCTTTCAGATACATTGGCTGGAATATTTTCATCAAATAATTCCGGTTACCAATGGCACAAAGACAACATTGCCTAAGTCATCCTGAACAATTCCTTCCGGTGTCTTTCTCAGACGCAACAGTTTTTGTACATTCGATCCACCAACCGGTGCAATCAAAGTACCGCCGTCTGCTAATTGCACCAACAGCTCTGGCACGATAGCGGCGGCGCCTGCAGTGACGATGATCGCGTCATAGGGAGCATACTCGGACCAGCCAATGTGTCCGTCTACATGTCTGCTGCGGATATTCAAACCGAGATTCCGGAACCGGCGGCGGGCTTGTCGCAATAATTCTTCAATGCGCTCCACCGTAAAAACTTCAATGCCTAACGTCGCCAACACCGAGCCTTGGTAACCCGAACCGGTGCCAATTTCCAGCACTTTTTTCGGCATGCCGTGCTCGATCAATGCTTCGGTCATGCGCGCCACAACCCAGGGCTGCGAAATAGTCTGACCTTTGCCTATTGGCAAGGCAGTATCTTCATAAGCCCTGGAAGCAAGAGCTTCCTCGATGAATAAATGACGAGGCAAAACCCGTAGTGCAT
Organism: Arenimonas sp.; assembly: GCA_039930825.1. GTDB lineage: Bacteria > Pseudomonadota > Gammaproteobacteria > Xanthomonadales > Xanthomonadaceae > Arenimonas. The sequence goes on along the minus strand of JBDTTC010000181.1, from coordinate 6,765 downwards.
TCAATACGCGTTCATCGCGAACTCCGCCCTCGGCACGAAGTCGATCCACCATACGATCGCGAGCCCGTTGCGAAGTCATGCCCAAACCTTGAGCTTCGGGTTTAATGAGATAAGGCGACATCATGCGGATAGTTTTTTTCCTGCGCTCAAACCAGAAATCCATTGCCCCACGGTTTCAAGCGCGTGATAACGCGTCAGGTCAACATGGATAGGGGTAATAGAAATAAAACCATTACGCACCGCATGAAAATCCGTACCCAGCCCGGCATCTTGCTCAGGGCCAGGCGGACCAATCCACCACACGGTCCGGCCACGTGGATCGGTTTGCGGAATGCAGGGTTCGGCACGGTGACGATGTCCGCAACGAGTTACTTCGAAACCCTGGATATCGTCCCACGGCATATCCGGGACATTGACGTTTAAAATGGTGTCGGCCGGCAATGGGTCGGCAAGTAAACGTTCGGTAATCAAAACGGCTGCTTTTACCGCCGACTCATAATGTTTCGCATTGTGGTCTTGCGTCGCCAAAGACATTGCGATGGCTGGAAAGCCTAGGCAGCGTCCTTCCATTGCAGCGGCAACCGTACCGGAATAGATGACATCGTCACCCATATTGGAAGTGTTATTGATGCCTGAGATGACGATTTCCGGATCCGATTTCAAGAGCCCGGCCAATGCTAGGTGAACACAATCCGTCGGGGTGCCTGCAACGCTCCAGGTATTTTCGTTCAACCGTTTTGCTCGAATCGGCATATCTAAAGTGAGTGAGTTGCTGGCACCCGAGCGATCACGGTCTGGCGCAACTACAGAGACATTGTGTCCGGCTTCCTGCAAGCCCAAAGCCAGCAGTTTGATACCTGGTGCATCGACACCATCATCATTACTAATCAATATTCGCATTGCTACCTCAATTCATTATGCTCATGATAACGGAAGCCAGATAGCTTGTGTTTTGTAATAGCAGGAATATGCAGAAATCCCCGCCCCCCGATGATCGTGACGAAGACGATGCCGCGCTGTTTCGCGAGGCCATTGGCGAAGTGCGCCGAATAGAAATCAAGGAGCAAACCATTGCACGTGCCAAGCCAGTTGCCGATTCAAAAATGTTTCGACGAGACGAAGCCGATGCGCTTCGTGACTCCCGTTCGGTAACGGCTGTGGAGGCATTCCTGAATTCCGCCGATCAACTCAGTCATCGCCGGCCGGAAATTCCCGAGAAATGGTTCAAACAATTAAAGCGTGGCCAGATTAGCGTCCAGGATGAATTGGATCTGCATCATTGCCGTGCCGCTGATGCAGAAGTATTCCTCAAACAGTTTCTCAATCAAGCACGCGAAGAAGCACATTACTGTGTTCGAATAATTCACGGAAAAGGTTTGCGGTCGGAAAATGCCCCTGTACTCAAGGCTTTGGTTGACCGGGTATTACGCCATCGCGGCGATGTATTGGCATTTCACTCTGCGCCACAAACGCAAGGCGGTACTGGCGCGGTGCTGGTGTTGCTCGCGCGCCAGTAATCTGACTGACTATCGTTTTATCGACCGTCTTTTTTTACTTTAGATACCCTGGGCGGATTTATCCACCTGACGGTCACACCGCGCTGGGCTGCTTGACGTTCGACTTTTGCCATATATTGCTCGTCATAGCCGCTACTGTTTTGCTTTGTTTGAGCCATCTTGGCGGAGTCCGTGCTGGCGCAGGAACTAAGAACACACATCAGACATAAAGCTAGTACTCGTTTCATGGGATTACTCCTGTTCATGGACGAGTTTTCAGATTACTCCTGCCAGCGCGGCTTGCAAGTGCCTCAACCCCTGCTTTGTTCGGGTTCCTGCAGGTCGCCCAGTTCAGCCAGCAATTCCGTGGCATAGGCGCCTGGAGGTAGTGAAAACCGACAACATAAGCGGTCTTTTTCAGGCCATTCCCAGCTCAAGTCGAGAACCTGGATGCGCAAAGCGCGGCGTTCCTGTTTCATGTCGGCAGCTTCCAGTCCGTCACACAATGACTGATGCAGTTTTGCGACCGCCAATTCACAGTCCGCAACTACGGCCAAGGTTCTTAACTCACCCTTACCCCACATGGGGCCGGTCGCATGAATCTCCAGTTTTTCGGCTCGCTTCCGCAATTCATCGTTAAAAGGGAAAGGTTCTGGGCCGAAAATGCTATGGGAGCCATTGATCATCCAGACCTCTCCCTCCAGTGCGTTCAGCCAATTCCTGTTTTCGATCCGCGAGGCAAGCAAGGCATTGAAAATTTCGGAACGTGCCGCCGAGAGATAAATTGATCGCTGTTCGCGCTTTACCCGATCGCCCGAAAACATTTTCAATGCCATTCCGACATTGGCCCGTTCGCGGCCAAAACGTTGCTCACCAAAATAATTTGGCAAGCCGAAATCACGGATTTTTTGAAGGCGATTTTCGATTTCGAATTTATCGCCTTCGATATTTCGAAGCATCAAAGCAAACCTGTTCCCGGCGAGGGCGCCACGTGGAAGTTTTCTATGATGCCATTGCCATTCGAGCAGCTTTACGCCATCAATTTTCAGACTGTCGAAGTCCGGAGTAATTTTTTTTGGTAGATGTACGGTAAAGCGTTGCCGCGTGACTGCATGACGATCTTTCAAACCGGCGTAGCCTATGCCCATTTCATTGATACCGGCCCATTTGGCCAATGCGCCGGCCACGAAAGCAGTATTCAATCCGCGCTTTTCTATCGTCAATAGTAAATGCTCGCCTTCACCGTGAGCTTCAAAAGCATTTATTTCTTCAACGACAAAATCTTCCGGACTACTGCGAAATTTTCCTTTCAATACGGCATCGCCATAGGCGCGTGGCAAACTCATATCTTCACCAGCAAAACCACCGCCTGCGCTGCAATGCCTTCGCCTCTACCAGTGAAACCAAGTTTTTCCGTCGTCGTTGCCTTGACCGATATTTGATCCACGCTGACTAGGCAATCTTCGGCAATATTTTTTTGCATCTGTTCGCTATAGGGAGAAATTTTTGGCCGCTCGCAAATAATAGTGATATCGGCGTTACCAAGAGCGTAGCCTTTTACCTGGAACAGGGAAACGCAGTGCCGTAACAAATCCCGACTGTCTGCACCTCGCCAACGCTCATCGCTGGGCGGGAAGTGTTTACCGATATCTCCGAGCGCCAATGCCCCGAGCAAGGCATCACAGAGCGCATGCAAAACTACATCGCCATCGGAATGTGCTATCAGACCTTGCGTATGCGGAACACGCACGCCACCTAATATCACATGGTCGCCACCGCCAAATGCATGCACATCAAAGCCGTTGCCTATTCGCATAAAACCCCTTTGAACGTAGGACCATCGGAAACAAAGTAGCTGATGCCCAGCCAGGGAATCACTGATTCACGTCTTACTTAAAATAAATTCCGCCAACGCCAGATCCGAAGGTGTCGTCACCTTGATATTGTCTTCCGAGCCTTCTACCAGCAAAGGTTTGAACCCCAGACGCTCCATCGCCATGGCTTCATCGGTGACATTAAGTCCGGCGCGCATAGCCGATTCGATTGCACGTGTCAGTCCGCCACGCCTGAACATCTGCGGCGTAAGCGCACGCCATAATTTCTCGCGGGCTTCGGTCGCATAAATATGTTTACCATCTTCGCTGCGTTTTATGGTGTCGCGCACTGGCGCTGCCAGAATTGCGCCTATGGAATGCGCTTCACCCATTGCCAATAAACGCGATAAATCGACAGCACGCAAACAAGGGCGTGCCGCATCATGTACTAAAACAAATCGGTCTTCATGCACGACGGCAGGTAAAGCCTGCAAAGCAGAAAGTACGGAATCTGCACGTTCGGCGCCGCCGCGGCAAGTATAAATCGGCTTGCCTTCCATCTCGCGCCAACCACCCCAATAGGGATCATCGGGCGAAATAGCCACCATCACGCCGTCCACCAAAGGATGCGCCAGCAAAGACCGTAAGCTGTGTTCAATCAATGGACGGCCGGCAACATTCAGATATTGCTTGGGCGTCTCACTACCGAAACGCTTACCACGCCCGGCGGCCGGCACTACGGCCCAAGTCATTTGGCATCCCCTTCGGCAGGCGCTTGTTCTGGAAGTTTGGCTGCTTGCGGATCCACCACACGATAAAACGTCTCGCCAGGTTTCACCATGCCCAGTTCATTGCGTGCGCGCTCTTCGGCAGCGGCTTCACCAGATTTCAGATCTTCCACTTCGGCGGCAAGTGCATCGTTACGCTGCTCAAGCCGTGCGTTATTCATCGCATGGGTGTGCACTTTTTCTTCCAGCTTTGTTGCTTGTCGCCAACCCGTATCACTCAATAAAAGCTTGGCCTGAAGACCCAGCAATAAAATGCCGAGCACGAGGAAGGGCCAGAAGCGTTTCAACAAGGTCATCTTTAGTGTTTCAAACTCACGAATGCATTTCGACCGGCATAACTTGCCTTGTCGCCCAGAGCTTGTTCGATACGCAGCAATTGATTGTATTTTGCAACACGGTCTGTGCGGCAAAGTGACCCAGTCTTGATTTGGGTTGCCGTAGTGGCAACGGAAATGTCGGCAATCGTGGTGTCTTCGGTCTCGCCGGAGCGGTGCGATACAATGGCTGCGTAATTATTGGCATGCGCCATGGCAATGGCTTGCAGGGTTTCACTCAAGGTCCCGATTTGATTGACCTTAATCAGAATGGCATTAGCGATTTTCTTGTCGATGCCTTCCTGGAAAATTTTCGGATTAGTGACGAATAAATCATCACCGACTAACTGAATGGTATTGCCTAGGCGATCGGACAATAATTTCCAGCCATCCCAATCATTTTCTGCCATACCGTCTTCAATGGTGATGATGGGATATTTTTTCGCCCAACCATCCATGAAATCGACGAATTGTTCCGATGACAAGCGCTTACCCTCGCCCATCAAATTATATTTTCCGTTTTCGAAAAATTCGGTACTTGCAACGTCCAAACCTAGCAAAATATCATCGCCAGCTTTGTAACCTGCTTTGCCAATAGCTTCCAGAATCGTTTCCAGCGCTTCTTCATTGGAACGCAGGTCGGGGGCGAAACCGCCCTCATCACCGACCGAAGTCGAAAGACCGCGTGATTTCAACACCGATTTCAAAGAATGAAAAATCTCAGTGCCTGCACGCAGTGCTTCGCTGAAAGAATCAAAGCCGACTGGCAATACCATGAATTCCTGAATATCGACGTTGTTGTCGGCATGTGCGCCACCGTTGATGATGTTCATCATCGGTACCGGTAGAGTAACTTCGCTGCCATCTGCCAAGTGCGCCCATAAAGGCATTTTTTTAGAAACTGCCATTGCGTGTGCATTCGCCAACGAAACACCTAACAAGGCATTTGCACCAAGACGACCTTTGTTATCAGTACCATCGAGATTGATCAACTTCTGATCCAGACCTTTCTGGTCGGCCGCATCAAAGCCTTTCAAAGCATCGGCAATGGTCATATTTACATTGGCAACGGCTTTTTTCACGCCTTTGCCCATGTACCGCGACTTGTCGCCGTCACGAAGTTCGACCGCCTCTTTCGAACCGGTTGATGCGCCCGATGGTACGGCTGCACGACCGATGTGGCCGGAGCTCAATGTCACTTCAGCTTCGAGGGTCGGGTTGCCACGTGAGTCGAGAATTTCGCGAGCGATGATTTTGGTGATGGTGGTCATAGTCTGGGCTTCAATGGCTTTCGGATTAATTTGGGTTTCTTGATCTGGTCGTATTAGCGCCAGGAATTATTTTTCTTCATAGACCGCTCTCGAGAAATCCGTTTCGTTTGGTGATTTCATCAAGTGCTTTCAATGTTTCAAGCAAAGCTGCCATTTTTCCAAGCGGCCAGGCATTCGGACCATCCGACAAGGCTTTATCCGGATCGGGATGGGTTTCCATGAAAATGCCGGCGATTCCCACCGCCATGGCGGCGCGTGAAAGAACCGGCACAAACTCGCGTTGCCCACCGGATTTTCCATCCATGCCACCGGGCAACTGAACTGAATGGGTGGCATCGAATACGACGGGACAACCGGTATCGCGCATTACCGATAGCGAACGCATATCGGAAACCAGATTGTTGTAGCCAAAACTCGCGCCGCGTTCACACACCATAATTTGCTGATTACCGGTGGCTTGCGCTTTCGCGGAAACGTGTTTCATTTCCCAAGGCGAGAGAAATTGGCCTTTTTTGATATTGACCGGCTTGCCGGTCGCTGCGACCTTCTGGATGAAGTCGGTTTGACGGCACAGGAATGCCGGTGTTTGCAGCACGTCGACGACGCTGGCTACTTCATCCATTGGCGTGTATTCATGCACGTCAGTCAGCACCGGAACGCCGATTTGTTTTTTCACTTCAGCCAATACTTTCAAGCCTTCTTCCAGACCCGGACCACGAAAACTGGTACCCGAAGTACGGTTGGCTTTATCGAAGCTGGATTTGAAAATGAAAGGAATACCGAGCGTGCCGGTTATTTCTTTCAACTTGCCGGCAACATCCAGTTGCAATTGCATGGACTCGATAACGCAAGGCCCTGCAATCAGGAAAAACGGTTTATCCAAACCGACTTCAAAGCCGCAGAGTTTCATGCACTCACCTCTTTCAATAAGCTGCCACCGGCCTTGTATTCACGTGCGGCGCGAATGAAGCCGATAAAAAGTGGATGACCATCACGTGGCGTCGATAAAAATTCCGGATGCGCCTGACAGGCAACAAACCATGGATGATTCGGCAGCTCGATCATTTCGACCAGCAAATCGT
>JBDTTC010000180.1:0-14765 GCA_039930825.1 Arenimonas sp. | reverse complement strand
GCGCCCGTCAGGCGCGAATGGCCTGTCGAAATCCCTTTCGCGCCTGACGGGCGCTCCCACGTTTATCTCTAATAAAAGAGTATGTGAATGAGCGTTCTTCCCATGGGTACCCGCCGCCGTTTGATGAAGCATCCCTTCGGCTGGATTGCAGCCGGTTTCGGCGCCGGTTTTTCACCGAAAGCACCCGGAACGGTTGGCAGTTTGTTTGCCCTAGTGCCCTGGTATTTCCTGATGCGCGATTTGCCGATGTCGATTTATATCGGCGTGTTGCTGGTCAGTTTTCTGATCGGTGTCTGGGCATCAAGCTGGGCGATAGAACAGACAAAAATCGAAGACCCTTCCTTGGTCGTCTGGGATGAATATGTCGGCATGTGGATGACATTATTCCTGGCGCCAGCAGGTTGGACCTGGATGTTGGCTGGTTTTGCCTTGTTCCGCTTTTTCGATATTTTGAAACCTTGGCCGGTTAGTTGGGCTGATCAAAAGTTGCATGGTGGTTTCGGTGCAATGCTCGATGATGCCCTGGCTGGTATATACGCGTTTTTATGTTTGCAATTAGCAGTATATTTTTTTTCGTAGGAGCGCCTTTAGGCGCGAAAGATCAGTGTGAGCCGGTCGCGCCTAAAGGCGCTCCTACGGCAAAGCGAAAACTTCTGCGACCCGTTTTTTCAGCTCGGGCACAACGTCCGATTCAAACCAAGGGTTCTGGGTAAACCAGATCGTATTACTCGGGTTTGGATGCGGTAGTGGAAAATAACGTGGCGCATAATCTTCGAATGACTGTACGGTTTCCGTTAGCGATTTCTTGCGTTGTTCGCCAAGAAAATAGGCGTGCGCATAATGGCCAACCAGAATGATCATTTTTACTTCGGTCAGCAAGGGAAATAATTTCGGATGCCAGTTCTGTGCACATTCCGGACGCGGTGGTAACTCGCCGGAGGTGCCGCGGCCGGGATAGCAAAATCCCATCGGTACGGCGGCGATATCGGCCTGCTGGTTGAATTTGTTCTTGTCGATGCCAAGCCAGTCGCGCAGACGCATGCCGGTGGCATCGCTCCACAATTGGCCGCTGCCTTGCACCATCGCGGAGGGCGCTTGGCCCACGATCAATAATTTTGCCGAAGTGCTGACGCGAAACACCGGCTTTGGGGTTAGCGGTAGATGTTTTTCGCAGATCCGGCATTCGCGAATCTGCTGCGACAGCGCATCTAGTTCGGATAAAACTCGATTCATGGGGGCAGAATTTTTCCCGGATTTAAAATACCCATTGGATCCATACAGCGTTTGATATCGCGCATCAGGGCGAGGGTAGGAGCGTCGATCGCCTGCTTCATGAAATCTCGCTTTGCTAGTCCAATGCCGTGTTCACCCGATAATTGCCCGCCCAAACTCGTTGCGCAAGTAAACACTTGTGACATCGCTGCCAATGCACGTTCAGCTTCAGATTCATCTTGCTTGTCATACAAAATGTTGACATGAATATTGCCATTTCCGATATGGCCGAAGCAGACAATTTTGAGTGATTGTTGCTTTGCAATTCCAGCCACTTGACGACACAAGCTTGGGACTTGTGAAACCGGAACTACAACATCTTCGTTTATCTTGCCCGAGCTTATGGTTCTCAATAAGGGGGAAAGTGCTTTTCGCGCAGCCATTAATTCGTCGATTTCATTCTGATTTCTTGCGGCACGGATTTCGATACAACCTTCATTGCGGGCTACCTTTTCCAAGGTCGATAAGGAATAGGGCAGGGTATCAATATCGCCATCGATTTCGATAATCAGCATCGCGCCGCTAGCTTGTAATTCGACACATGCCAGTTCGCGAACCAGACGCACACACTCGCCGTCGAGAAACTCCAGCATCGACGGAATAACTGCTTGCGACATAATGCTGGCGACCGCTTGAGCAGCGCTTTCCACGTCTCGATACAAGGCTCGCAGAATTTGCCGTTGCGCCGGTAAAGCACTTAGTTTCAAGCTTGCTTCAATAATCAAACCGAGCGTACCTTCTGAACCGATAAGCAGGCGTGATAAATCGTAACCACTGGAAGATTTTGTGACTGCGGCACCACAATGAACAAGATCGCTCGTTCCGGTAATGGCTGTGACTGCTAAAACATTGTCGCGACTAGCGCCATATTTTATCGCGCGTGGTCCGCCGGCATTGCAGGCAAGATTGCCGCCGATGCTGGAATAGGCGGCACTGGTAGGATCTGGCGGCCAAAACAATCCGTGTGATTTCAACACAGCTTGCAGGTCGCCATTCAAGACACCGGGCTCGACAATAGCAACGCGATCACCCGCACGAATTTCAAGAATACGATTCATACGTTCAAAGCTGACAACAATGCCGCCTTCGATCGGTACCGATGCACCGGTAGTATTGGTGCCACGGCCGCGCGCCACGATGGGTGTTTGGTATTCGCGGCATAGTTGTACCAATGCCTGGACTTGTTCTTTTGTTGTCGGCAACACTACCGCTTGCGGCAATGCTTGCCGGCGCGAATTGTCATAGCCGTAGGCCAGGCATTCGGCAGGGTCAAACAGACAGGAGTTTGCAGAAAAAATTTGCAGCAATGCCTGCTGCATTTTTTTATCCAGCGGCAACATCAAGCAATGCCTTCCAGATCGAAGGCCGCTTTGATCCAGTCGATGCGCAATGCATTTTGAAAAATGTCGATGGAAACCACATCAAAACGGCAGGAAGTATTTACGTATTGTTTATGAGTCGATAACCATGCTTGCGCGGCATTCGCCATCTTTTTCCGTTTGGATATGGTGACTGATTCAACGCCGCCACCAAAACTTTGGTTGTGACGAAAACGCACTTCAACGAAAACCAGCTCCTTGCCATCCTGCATCAGTAAATCAATTTCGCCGAACGGGTAACGAATATTGCGCTCGATGAGCTTTAATTGCTTCGTCAATAAAAAATCGCAAGCGGCTTGCTCTGCGTTTTCACCCGCAACAAGATGGGCCGCTTTGCTCATAAGTTAACGTGCAGCGACGCGTGGACGCCCGCCGCTAAAAACAGCCCATGAAGGATCACGTTGCACATTGCCCATACTATCTACACGCAGATTGCCGGTAGCACCTGCCAGCATGAAGCCGGCATCTTTTTGCAAACGATCAAGATAGGCGCTGAGCTGCCAGGCATCGGCACCAAAGGCGAACAGGCGTTGGGCCGGACCACGTATGCTCGGCATGGTTTTAGCTACGCTGTCGGCATTGGCGAGGCCACCGTATTGATTGAGCAGCCATGGCAGTTCGGGCATTTCGATTCCATCCAGTACGCCGTCTAGTGATGCGCTAGCGCCGTTAAGAATCAAGGACGCTGCCAACTTAGGTGTGCCACCCAGGTTGGAAGTTTTCAGTTGCGTCATCAAAGCGCGAGCCTGTGGTGCTTTTAATGCGATATAGACTGCCGATGCATTTGCATTGTTAGCGGCCAGCAGCCCGGTGATTTTTGCCGGCAAGTCAACTGCTTCGCCTTCAATAAATTGTTCGGCAATCACCTGCCCGCCGCGAATTTTATATTGATCCTTGAAAGCGGCAACAGTACGTTGAGCGGTGTCATCGCGTTGGGTAAAAATGATGACCGACATTTGATTGCGATTGGCGAAACGATCTGCCGAAATCCAGCCTTCTTCATCGGGTGAAAGTGCAAAGCTCAAGTTGCCCGGTGCAGGCGGGTTTTGTCCGCGATTCAGGAACAAGACGGGAACATTGACATCGGTCTGGTTCGAAACGGCATTCACTTCATCACGCGTCAACGGACCGACAATCATCTGTGCACCTTCGGCAATCGCTTTGCTGGCAGCGCTGCGTGCGCCATCGGCACTGCCGGCGGTATCGTAGAAATTGATGCGCGGACGACGACGATTTTCGGCATAGTACTGACTCAGGAAGCCATCACGAACTGCGATTCCGGCGCCGGCAGAATTACCCGACAAGGGCAGCAATACTGCAAGTTGGTTCGGTGGACGGTAACCATCGCTTTCGGCCGGCGGAAAGGCATTGCTGCGGTCATTCGAGAGCGAACTAGCTACCGGCATCGGTAGGGGCATACCGCGTTTTTTAAGCTCACGGGCAGCGTAAGCGTAAAACGGTTCACTCGCCGATAAGCTGGCGCTTTTTTGTGCGAGTTCAGCAGCAGGTACCAAGCTAAGCAAGCGTTCGATATTGCGACCGGCCGCGGCGCGTTCTTTCGGTTTCATGCCGTCCATCAGCCAGATTTGTTCACCGGCGACATCGAATTTCAAGCCTGCAGCATCGAAGGCGCGGTAACGATCGGTATGCCAGCGGTTGCGTTCGTTGCTGGGAATCGAATCACGACGCTGATTTAAAAACATAATAGCTTCAGCACCGCGTTTATCGGCCAGCAAAAATTCGGCATTCAATAAGTCATGCAAGAAGGCCACATCGCCCGATAGTTTTTTTCTCAGGATTGGCGCAATTAAATTCTTTGCTTTGTTTTCATCGCCCGCCAGCTTCCAGGCATTGGCCGCACGCACAATTGCTGCATCGTGCGGGGCACCTTTCGATAGCGTGGCTTCGGATTCATACGCAAGCGCCGCTTCGCGGAATTTGCCTTCAATAATGAGTTGTTCGGCAGCAGCATTCGCAGGCATGCTGCTTGGTGCAGTACTTACTGTTGCGCATGCAGAAATCAGGAGGATGGCAAGAGCGGGGGCTAATAATTTGAAACGCATAAGGCAAATCCAAAGGTTGACGGTAAGATGATACCTGCTGATGAGGGAGAAGGCGGCATGGCAGCAGTAAAATCCGGTACTTTGTACGTGGTGGCGACCCCGATTGGCAACTTGTCGGACATATCCGAGCGTGCAAAAGAAGTGTTGGCAGGTGTCTCGGCTATTTGCGCGGAGGACACCCGGCATACCAAATCATTATTGCAAGCATTCGGTATCGATAAAGCGCTGATTGCGCTACATGAACACAATGAAGGCGATATCGCCTGGAAACTAGTCGAGCGCTTGAAAACCGGCGATAGCTTGGCTTTGGTGTCCGATGCTGGCACGCCTTTGGTTTCCGATCCGGGATATCGATTGGTACGCGAAGTGCGAGAGGCGGGTTTTCCGGTGAGTCCTATTCCAGGTGCTTGCGCTGCCATTGCTGCTTTGTCGGTTGCAGGCATTCCCAGTGACCGATTTTGTTTCGAAGGTTTTTTACCGGCGAAATCCTCAGGCCGGCGCGAACGCTTGCAAAATCTTGCACGCGAACCACGTACCCTGGTCTTTTATGAAAGTTCGCATCGCATTGAAGAATCTTTAGCAGATTTTGCCGCCATTTTCGGTGCCGAACGCGAGGCGGTCATTGGCCGAGAGCTGACCAAATTATTCGAAACCATATTGGGCGATACGCTCGGTAGCTTGCTGGAAAAAGTGCAGCAGGATGAAAACCAACGGAAAGGCGAGTTTGTGATTGTCGTCCGTGGCTGCGAGGACGATAGTGGTGTTGCACTGGCCGAGGGACAGCGTCTGTATGCCAAGCTGGTTGAACACATGAAGCCCTCTCAAGCGGCAAAACTTGCCGCGGAATTGAGCGGAGCGCCCAGGAAAGCCCTATATGGGGGTGATGCCTCGTAACCCCTGCGGAACCTTAGGTGCGTTGTTAAATCACACATTAGACGAACAGCGAGGTTGCAGCCATGAACTATAAGCGAATCATCCTAGCTGCAATGTGTTCCGCTTTTACTGCGCTCGCATCGGCACAAGAATCCAATCCCATCGTAAATCCGGCGATTGATATGTCGGCGTATTTACAGGTCGCGCAGGAAGCAGCAGCACATCGCGAAAGCCATCGTTTGACAGAAGCAGAATTTATTGCAATGAGCCATGAGCGAAATACAATCATTCTTGATGCTCGTAGCGCCGAAAAATATGCTGAGCTACATATCAAAAAAGCCGTCAATTTAAGCTTTCCGGATATTACGGTGGATAGTCTGGCGGAATTATTTCCGGACAAAAACGTTCGCATTCTGATCTACTGCAACAACAACTTTAGCAACGCGCCAAAGCCTTTTCCAAGTAAGCGCGCAGACGCTTCATTGAATATTTCGACCTATATCAGTCTTTATAGTTACGGCTATAAAAATGTGTATGAGCTTGGCCCATTGGTCGAAATAGAAAAATCAAAACTGAAGTTCGTATCGGATACAAAATAAATCCGCTGCAAATTACAAATATTTGAAACCGGAAAAATCACGTTGATAACTGCTCGAGCGTGCATAGCCACTGCTACGGCCATAACTGGTGCCAGGATTACGGGTTTGTGGCTGTGGCGCTGGGCGCGGATTGGCGTTGCGAGTGGTGGGTGTGGTGCTAGTTTGGGTAGCCATAAATAGTCCTTGTGAGTTGGTGTGCTGGTAATCTACCACACCAATGCAGAACTAAAATAGGCCGAAAGTCACGATAAGCAAATACGTTTGATCTTACGCAGATAACTTATTGATTTTAAATGAAAGTGGCGGAGTCGATCATTAAGCCGGGTTCTGTATCTCTTTCGAGTGACAACCATTCCTCTAGGCCTTGCATCACTGCAAGGCTCAAGCAGCGCACCCGTGTGCGAATCGAGCCAATTCATAGCACACCTATTTGGCCTTGCTCCAAGTGGGGTTTACCGTGCCCTGCGGCGTTAGCCCCGCAGGCGGTGGGCTCTTACTCCACCGGTTCGCCCTTACCACGCATGTTCGCCTCATCGCTGGGGCGGCACCGTTCGGCGGTATATTTTCTGTTGCACTAGCCGTCGACTCACGTCGCCCAGGCGTTACCTGGCACTTTGCTCTATGGAGCCCGGACTTTCCTCGGCACGGTCGAGCCGTGACGCGGTTGTCTTGACCGACTCCGCCGCGCGTATTGTCGCATAGGACATAGCCATCGGGTTTTATTTAAGAGTTGCGAATTATTCCCTGACCGCTGCAGCAATTATCGTATCGCGACGGTGTGCCAAATTGGCGCCGGTTTGCTGATCAATTCGGGTTTTGAAGAGGTATCCGAGCGCGCCGCCGACTACCGCTGCAAATCCTGCCCCGGCGATGATGTGTGCATAAGAGCCGTTCGGCCCTTTGAGCGACAGGCCGACCAGTAAAAAAGCCAGCACGCTTCCGAGCAGCGGCAAGAGAAATGTCATGTGTTTGCGACGGATTCTCAGGATGAGATCGTCTGCAATGGTTCGAACCGAAATGGTGGTGCCATTTCCATGCCATTCGCTAATGTCATCGTTGCCATTAGTGGGCCGACGCTCCATATCGGCAGCAATGAAAGATTCCAGTCGCGACCGGATGGCAGCATTTCCGATCAGAAATGCAGCGACGCCGACGGACGTCGTACCGATTTCTGCATGCGTGCGAATGATCCGTCCAACCTCCACGACCGTCACACCATCAAGCTGTTGGACATCGGCAATCAGGCGGTAGCCGCGCCTCGTAATCGTTTGCAAAACACGTGGATTGCGCGCGTTGTCATCGAACGAGCGTCGAATAAGATTGACGCAACGGGTGATGACATCATCGCTGACATGCGTCGTGTTCCAGACCTGTGATAACAAGTCTTCCCGACTCACAACCTGGCCTGCATGCTGTACCAAAAAACGAAGGACATCGGCGACCTTGGGTTCAAGATCCGAAGCGCCGTCCGCGCGCTCGATGCGATTGGTGTCAAAGTCCACTAGAGCGTCCGCTATCTGAAATTTCATATTTTCTTCATCATCCTTTTCCTGGATTATTGCGGGGTAAGTCGCTCGAATACTTTGACTATCGCAGGATACAGGCCGGGAGTTACCTTTTCCTTGGGGAAGCGCGAGTCGCTGGTCATGATGACAACCGTTGTTTTCTGGTCCGGCCAGTTGAAATAGAGCGATGTGAAAATGAGATTTGATCCGCTCGCAACTCTTACCGGGCGCCCGCCTTTATCGGTACGCTTCACGGATTTGTCGAATAGGACAAGGCTTTCGGGGTTGAGAACGTCTCCTTTCCAAATGGCCTCGAAGAAGGCTGCTAATTCGGTCGGCGTGGCAAGCATCCCGCCGTTTCCAACTAAATACCATGAAGGTTCTCGGCGAGTAAAATAGTCGCGAGTCGAACCCCAGCGTTTTCCTTCGAGTAAACCGCAAGTATTTCGTGCCCTGTTCCCAGCGACATAATTGATTCCGGGAACCCCCGCCGGCGCCAACACTAGTTCGCGTACTGCATCTTCGTAGCGACGGCCGGTTATCTGCTCTATTTCCGCGGCCAACAGAGAGTAACCAGCATTCGAATACACGTCGTCGCCCTCAGCCAGAATTTCGCGTGGTGCTGCGAAAGCCAGCGTAAGAAAGTCTGGCTTCGAGATGTAGGACTCGTCCTCGCCTAGCGAATCGGGTAAGCCAGAGGTGTGCATCAGCAATTGCTTAACGGTGATGTCTGCCTTGTTTGCAGGAACTTGGTGAAGCACATCCCCCAGACGGGTTTCCAGAGTGAGATCACCGCGTTCGACCAGGCGCAGTACGGCAGCGGCCGTGACACTTTTTGTGATCGACCCCATATCAAAACGTTCACTCCCGTCAAACGGGCGAGCCTTCTTGCAGCTGGCTGAGCCATGCGAGAAGGTTTGTGGCGGTAAATCACCCGCCTTGATCAGGATGACGCCCTGAAATCCTGCATTGGAAAGTGTGTCTGTTGCGGCCTTAATTTCTGGGTAGGACTCTGACGAGGTTGCAGTCGCAGGATTGGCTAGAAGCGCCGGGCTGAGGACGATGGCGCTCAAGCTAATAAGCGCTACAAAAAGTATTCGACATTGCAAAAGTTGCTTCATTTGGGGCGCTCCATTTATTTGACCAAGACTTTTATAGTCAATACCGACTCATCCCGCCTGATGGATCGGTGATCGGCGGGCGATTTATTGGTGATGTTTGTCTTTGCCTGTGGCCGACCGCGGCAATCCTAAAAATAGCCTTGTGACTGCGAGTCTATTTACTACTGGGAAAGCAGCATTCGTATTAGGCGAAATCCTTAGTAAGCCTCATTGTTGGCCTTCACATGCAGGCTTTGGTTCCAGGGCATGCGATGTGCTCGATTTTTGTAGATATGCTCAAAATTCGGATAACTCGGACCATTTTTCGCGCAGCCCCTAATACGTTGTGGGCAACCTGCCGTGGAAATCGTCATTTTTGGCTATGTCGAGCAGCTCACAGTATCAGCAGTGAATTGCCGACTTTTTGTGTAAAAACAACACTTACCAAACGACAGTTAAACCATTGTCTGAACAGTGGTGCAACATGTTGATTCTCCTAAGATTTGTCATTCGAATTTTTACTTGACACCTAATCTTCACAGGCATAACGTGGGCAGACGTGGAAAAACAATGAATTTTGTGGGGAATTGTGGAAATGTTTCAGGGCGAAACCGCAGTCACGCTAGATGACAAGGGAAGATTGGCGATTCCAACCGCCTTTCGTGATCTTGTCGCGCGCGCCGGAAACCGCCTTGTCATCACCTACAACCCTTATGAAAGTGGTTCTTTGTGGCTTTACCCAGAAAAAGCCTGGGAAGCCGTGCGCGATCAGGTCAATGCCTTGCCGAATGCCAAGCGCGTTCATCGCAACCTGCAATTGAAACTGGTCGGTGCCGCGACGTTCGTCGAGCCCGATGGCAATGGACGAATTCTAATGCCGAGCAGTCATCGCAACGCAGTGGGTATCGAGAAAAAAGCGGTGTTGCTGGGAATGGGTAATAAATTTGAATTGTGGAGCGAGCTGGCACACATCGAACAAATACGTCAGTCGATTTCGGATGACGATTTGAGCGACGACATGCTCGATTTGAGGTTGTAGTAATGATGGCAGGGGTGCCCAGGACGGCGCAGAACCCAAGCCATCTTCCAGTGATGTTCACGCAGGTGATGGAAGGTCTGCGGGTGCTCAAGGATGGCAAGTATCTGGATGGCACGTTTGGTCGTGGTGGCCACGCGCGTGGTGTGTTGGACCGGCTTGGGCCGGAAGGAAAATTGTTGGTAATGGACAAAGACCCTGTTGCGATTGCGTGCGCCGCCGAGCTGAAAGCGGAAGACGCGCGTGTCGCTGTGTATCAGGGTTCGTTTGCGGACTTGCAACATTGGAGCGATACCGCCGAGGGCCTGGATGGCGTGCTGTTTGACCTCGGCGTCTCTTCCCCACAGTTGGATGTGGCGGAACGCGGTTTCAGTTTTCGTAACGACGGTCCTTTGGACATGCGCATGGACAATCTCTCAGGCCAAAGTGCCGCTGATTGGCTTGCGCATGCTTCGGAAAAGGAAATTACCGATGTGTTGTGGCAATACGGCGAAGAAAAACTCAGCCGAAAAATTGCTCGGACCATTGTCGAACGCCGTACCGAAACGCCTTTGCTGCGTACAGCGCAATTGGCTGATTTGATTGCGTCGGTATTGGGTCGTGGAGATGGAAAAATCCATCCGGCGACGCGAAGCTTTCAGGCGATTCGTATTCATATCAATCGCGAGCTTGAAGATCTGGAGCTAGGCTTGGAAGCGGCTTACTCAAAATTGAAAGTGGGTGGTCGTCTCGCGGTGATCAGCTTTCATTCGCTGGAAGACCGCATCGTCAAACAATTTATTGCGAAATATGCGAAAGCACCGGCGGGAAATCGACGCATGCCGATTGAAATCGAATTTACACCAAGCTTGAAAGATATTGCCGGTGCAATGCGTGCAAACGACGAAGAAACAAAAATAAATCCGCGCTCACGTAGCGCGGTATTACGTGTGGCAGAGAAGTTATGAGCGCACGGCATTTCATGATTGCATTGCTGATTCTGGCGACCGTGATTTCTGGCGTTGGAGTCGTTTATTCGCGACACAAGCATCGCCAGGCCTATATCGAATTGTCGCGCCTGGAAAAGCAGCGTGATGAATTGAATATAGAATTTTCGCGTCTGCAACTGGAGCAGGCAACGTGGTCCGAAACCAACCGTATTGAACAAATTGCGACGGAACGATTGGGCATGAGCTTTCCACAGGATGTGGATGTCGTGTTGGTGCGCCCATGAAATTGAAAGCCCGCGCCTACAATCCAAGAGTCCGGCTGCAAATTCTGGCTGCCTGTTTTGCAGTATTTGCACTTTTGTTGGTGGTTCGTGTTGCATGGATGCAACTGGCACACCCGGATTTTTACCAGCAGCAAGGCAATGCAAGATTTCTTCGTGAATTGCCGATCGCAACCTCGCGCGGAATGATCGTTGATAGAAACGGTGAGCCTTTGGCAGTTTCAACGCCGGTGGAATCAGTGTGGGCAAATCCGAAAGAATTATTGCAGGCGCCGGAAAGAATGCCTGAGCTGGCGAAGGCGCTAGGAATCCCGCGAGATGTACTTACGCAGCGAATTGCGGCGAAAGCAAAAAAAGAATTCGTCTATTTGCGACGACATATCAATCCTGATGATGCCCAGGCGGTAGTCGCCCTGAAAATTCCCGGAGTATATTCAAGTCGGGAATTTCGTCGTTTCTATCCGCATGGCGAAGTGATGGCGCATGTGCTTGGATTTACCAACGTCGATGATCTGGGTCAGGAAGGTCTTGAATTGGCGTTCAACGATTGGCTGACCGGTAAGCCGGGATCGCAGAAAATCATCCGTGATGGCAGTGGTCATATCGTTGAAAAAGTCGATCTGATCCGAGAGGCACAGCCAGGCAAGGACTTGTCGCTTTCAATTGATCGCCGTATCCAATACCTGGCGTATCGCGAATTGAAATCGGCATTGATCAATGCTCAAGCACGTAGCGGTTCAGCCGTAGTTATCGACATAAAAACCGGCGAAATTCTCGCGATGGTAAATCAACCCTCGTACAACCCGAATTCTCGCGCGTCTTCGTCGCCTTATCTGCACCGCAATCGTGCGGTAACCGATGTGATTGAACCCGGTTCGGTGATCAAGTCGATTACTGTTGCTGCCGCGCTTGAAAACGGTGTGGATCCGAATATCAGGATTGATACCAATCCCGGCATCATGACGCTCGACAAATATTCAATTCGCGATACCACCAATCATGGTGTCGTTTCGCTAGAAGGCTTATTACAGATGTCTTCTAATATCGGTGCAGCCAAGCTTGCCGCCAATATGAGCAATGCGCATTTGTACGATGTGTTGCATCGTTTCGGTTATGGACAGACAACCAATAGCGGTTTTCCGGGTGAATCTGCCGGTGTGTTGTCGCCACCGCGCAATTGGGGCCCGGTCGAAAAAGCGACAATCTCCTATGGTTACGGCTTATCGGTCACGCCACTGCAAATCGCACAGGCCTACGCGACCTTGGCAAACCATGGCCGGATGATGACGCCCACCTTCGTCAAGGTGGACCAACAAAAGCCTGGTACTCAGGTAATGGATCCTGCAATTGCCGATGAAGTGTTGGCGATGCTCGAATCCGTCACCAATCCCGGTGGTACTGCCCAGCGGGCAGCCATAACCGGTTATCGTGTCGGCGGTAAAACAGGGACTTCACGCAAATTCAGTGCCGGCGGTTACAGCAAGCGCCATATTTCCCTCTTTGCAGGTGTAGTTCCGCTGACCGATCCGAAATTTGCAATGGTCGTAGTGATCAATGAGCCAGCCGGACATGATTATTACGGCGGCCTAGTATCTGCGCCGGTATTCCATAACGTGATGGAAGGCGCGCTGCGCTTGATGGACGTGCCACCAGATAACGTTGCCGCTTGGTACAAAATAAAAAAACCTGCACAGGCTGCGACGGTCGTTCCTGCGCCCATTGCAGCGCTTGCTCCGTCATCAACAGATGAAAAAATTCTGCCTGCAGATGCCATCGTGCCGGGGGCGCAGCCATGAGTGCGAACCATTGCATGCCATTGCATGATTTGTTGCAGGGTCAGGTTCCTGCGCTGCCATCGATTAATCCTGTCGTCAGGGGCATGAGCGCCGATAGTCGCGCGTTAAAGAAAGATGATGTTTTCATTGCGTTGTCAGGTGCGACTACACATGGATTGAAATTCGCAAAACATGCTTCCGAAGTGGGTGTTGCGGCTGTCCTATTTGAGTCTCCGGCGCCAGAAGATTTTGCTGAGTCGGACAATGTGATTGCTGTGCCTGCTTTACGCAGAAAATGCGGCTTGATTGCCAGCCGCTTTTATGGAGTGCCCTCGGAGTCGCTGGAAATGATTGGTGTTACCGGAACTAACGGTAAAACATCGACAGTGCAATTGATCGCCCAAGCCTTGAGTCTGCAGGGAATAACTGCCGGCACCATCGGCACCTTGGGTGCAGGCTTGTATGGAAAGTTGGTCGAAGGAGAACGTACAACGCCTGACGTCATTGCTGTGCATGGTTCTCTTGCCGATATGCGCGATGCTGGCGCTAGCCATGTCGCGATGGAAGTTTCTTCGCATGCTCTCGATCAGGGGCGCGTTGATGCTGTCGCATTCGATGTCGTCGTATTTACAAACCTGACGCGCGACCATCTTGATTATCACGGCAGTATGGAAGCTTATGGTGAAGCAAAGGCAAAGCTGTTTTCGTGGCCGGCCTTATCTGCTGCGGTGATTAATTTTGACGATGCCTATTCGGAAGTATTGCTGGAATCGCTTTCGAGCGACGTGAATCTGATTGCACTCAGCTCACGTGGTCATGATGATGCAAATTTGCAGGCAAAGAGCGTTCGTCTGAATGCCGGTGGTATTTCATTCGATCTGTGTCGTGACGAAATGGCATTGCCCGTGCAATCGCCTTTACTCGGAAGATTCAATGTTGATAACTTGCTGGCCGTTGCCGGAAGTCTTGTTGCGCTTGATTGGCCCTTGGAAAAAATTGCAGGAGTGCTGCCAAAGCTCTCGCCAGTCGGTGGTCGGATGAGCCGTGTCGGTGGCGAGAACGGCAAGCCTCTAGTCGTCGTCGATTACGCACATACGCCGGATGCGCTTGAACAAGCACTGGCAAATTTGCGTTCGCATACCGAAGGCAAACTTATTTGCGTGTTCGGCTGCGGCGGAGATCGTGATAAGGGCAAGCGTCCGGTTATGGCGGCGATTGCCGAGCGCGGCGCCGATGTCGTGATCGTGACTGATGACAATCCACGTACCGAAAATGGCGATGCTATTGTGCTGGATATTCAGGCCGGCTTTTCGCATTTGTCGCGTGCACTGGTACAGCGTGATCGTGCCAAGGCTATTGCCGCTGCAATCAGGCAGGCAGACAGCACCGACGTTGTACTGATTGCAGGAAAAGGTCACGAAACGTATCAAGAAGTGTATGGCATCAAAACTCCATTTGATGATCTGGTGCAGGCGCGCCGGAATCTGGGAGAGGATGCATGAGGCCGATATTGCTTTCACAAATTGCCGAGTGGTGTGAAGCACGCTTGATTGGCGATGACCTGAGTATTTCGCACGTCTGCACCGACACGCGCGCTTTGATCCAAGGTAGTTTATTTGTGGCATTACGCGGCGAGAATTTCGATGCGCATGATTTTGTCGCCAACGCAGAGCAGGCAGGTGCAGCAGCCGTATTGGTATCACGTCCGGTGGAAACTTCGTTGCCGCAAATTCTTTGTTCCGATACCCAGGAAGCTCTGGCCGAATTTGCCGCCGGCATGCAGCAAGGCCGCAAGTCGGTGGTAGTTGCGCTGACTGGCAGCAACGGTAAAACGTCGGTAAAGAATTTAATCACCGAAATCCTGAGTCGTACCGGCAGCACCTACTCGACGCCCGGCAATCGCAATAATGAAATTGGACTACCGATGGCCGTTCTGGAAGCGCCTGAAGATGC
>JBDTTC010000179.1:0-4639 GCA_039930825.1 Arenimonas sp. | reverse complement strand
GAGCAGTTGACTCTTAATCAATAGGTCGAAGGTTCGAATCCTTCACGGCCCACCATTGACTATCTGCGTTGCGATGAGAAAGTTTTGCGAAAGTGGCGGAATTGGTAGACGCCCTGGTTTTAGGTACCAGTGCCGTAAGGCGTGAGAGTTCGAGTCTCTCCTTTCGCACCATCCGGTCGATGTGCAATCAGAATGTGAGCGCACGGCCATTTAATTTTCGCGCTTCCAAGCGCGGCCGCAGGAGTTGTTATGCAAGTTTCATTGGAAAACACCGCTAATCTTGAACGCCGTATGACGGTGAATGTGCCCGCAACGCGTTTAGATCAAGTGGTGGAAAGTCGCTTGCAGGAAATTGCACGCACCTCAAACATGAAAGGCTTTCGTAAAGGCAAAGTGCCGACGAAAGTCATCGAACAACGTTTCGGTTCGCAAGTACGTGCAGAGGCCTATGGCGATCTGGTTCGTATGACATTCGGCGAAGCCGTTCGCGAAAAAAACTTGTTACCGGCTGGCACACCCAATATTGAAGCCGGTAAAAACGGCGAAGATGGCGAGATCAGCTTTTCAGCCACTTTCGAAGTTGTTCCAGACTTTGGTGCCATCGATGTCAGCAAGCTCGAAGTGATTCGCGAAACTTCGAATGTTGAAGCCAGCGACGTCGAAAACATGATTGAAACCCTGCGCCAGCAACGTCGCGGCTGGATGCCGGTAGAAACTGCCGCTGAAGCCGGTTCATTGGTCAATGTTGAAACATTCGCACAGACCGACGAAGTTCGTTTGCCTGCCGAAGGGTCTGAAAAAGGTGCGACGGTAATTGGCTCTAACGTCATGTTTCCGGAGATCGAATCGCAGTTAGTCGGCATGAAGGCCGGTGATGAGCGTACAGTTGAAGTGACTTTTCCGAATGATTGGCGTGTAGTGGAATTGGCCGGAAAAGCGACCAGTGTGACCGTCATAGTCACCAAGGTTTCGCAGCCCGTCATGCCGGATGTTGATGAAGCTTTCATCAAGAGCTTCGGGATTCGCGGCGGCAAGCTTGACCAGTTCCACAAGGAAGTTCGCAACAATCTGGAGCGTGAGCTGAAAGGTAACCTGATGTTCCGTTTGCGTGCCGAAGTCGCTAAAAAACTGATTGCTGCCTATTCCCATGTTGAATTACCGCCTCGACTTGTACTGGCCGAGGCTCAAAGTTTGGCGCGCGCGGCTGAACAGCAGGCACGTCAGCAAGGTCAGCAAGTGAGTTTGGCGCATGAGCAGTTCATGTCCGGCGCGCACAATCGTGTTGCGGCAGCCTTGCTAGTAGGCGAAATAGCCCGTCAAAATGATCTGAAACTTGATTCGGCACGTCTTAAGGAAACCATGCAGCTGATTGCTTCGACTTACGAAGATCCGTCGCAGGTCATTGAACTTTACCGTAATGATCCCAATATGATGTCTCAACTGCAGAATCGCGTGATGGAAGAGCAGGTCATTGATTGGATTGCCGAACGCGCGCAATCTACCGAAACCAGCCTAAGTTTCACTGACGCCATGCGACCGGCTGCCTAACAGCACATTTTGGAGAGCGTCATGCAAATTACAACTGGGCAAGCTACAACGGGCTTGAACTTGGTGCCGATGGTCGTAGAACAAACTCCGCGCGGAGAGCGTGCGTACGATATTTATTCACGTTTGTTAAAAGAGCGCGTCATATTTCTGGTTGGTCCGGTTGATGATTACGTGGCGAATGTTGTAGTCGCCCAATTATTGTTCCTGGAAGCGGAAAATCCCGAAAAAGACATCAGCCTATATATAAATTCACCGGGTGGCGTAGTCACAGCGGGTATGGCGATTTACGACACCATGCGCTTCATAAAGCCTGATGTCAGCACTATTTGCGTAGGACAAGCCTGCAGCATGGGTTCGTTTTTGCTGGCTGCAGGTACTAAAGGCAAGCGCTATATCCTGCCAAACTCGCGCGTCATGATTCACCAGCCTTCGGGTGGTGCGCAGGGTCAGGCAACCGATATTGCCATCCAGGCCAAGGAAATCTTGTATTTGCGTGAACGACTGAATGCCGAGTTGGCTCAAAATACCGGGCAGACCATTGAAAAAATCGCCAGGGATGTCGAGCGAGACTATTTCATGTCGGCAGAAGAAGCCAAATCCTACGGAGTGGTGGATTCAGTCCTGACTAGTCGTCCGGAAGACAGTATTCAAGCGGGTTAATACCTTATCTCGACACATTCAGCCAAAGCCATCCACGAATCACCGAGGGTGGCTTTGCGTAAATAAAACCTGTGTTATTCTCAAATCGTACATATTTGGCCTTATAGGCTAGGTGAAAGCATGACTGACGAACGTCAGGGCCGGTCCGGCGACAATAGTAAAGTTTTGTATTGCTCATTCTGCGGCAAGAGCCAGCATGAAGTGCGGAAGTTGATTGCAGGTCCAAGCGTGTTCATTTGTGATGAATGTGTCGAGCTGTGCAATGACATCATTCGCGAAGAGCTTGAAGAAAAAGCATCTGCTGCACGCAGCCATTTACCAAAACCAAGAGAAATTCTTGAGGTCCTCGACCAGTATGTAGTGGGACAACCGCGGGCCAAGAAAACCCTGTCAGTTGCCGTTTACAATCATTACAAACGCATCGAATCGCGTCAGAAAAATGACGATATTGAACTTGCAAAATCCAACATTCTTTTGATCGGGCCGACCGGTTCCGGCAAAACGCTTTTGGCCGAAACACTTGCACGCTTGTTGAATGTGCCGTTCACGATCGCCGATGCAACCACGCTGACCGAGGCCGGCTACGTTGGTGAAGATGTAGAAAACATCATCCAGAAATTGCTGCAAAAATGCGATTACGATGTTGAAAAGGCGCAAAGCGGTATTGTGTACATCGATGAAATCGACAAGATTTCCCGCAAGTCCGAAAATCCGTCAATTACACGTGATGTATCGGGTGAAGGCGTTCAGCAAGCATTGCTGAAATTGATCGAAGGTACGGTTGCGTCCGTTCCGCCACAAGGTGGTCGCAAGCATCCCCAGCAGGAATTCCTTCAGGTCGATACCAAAAATATGTTGTTCATTTGCGGTGGCGCTTTTTCCGGTCTCGATAAAATTATCCAGCAGCGTACAACCGATGCAGGCGGTATTGGTTTTGGCGCAAAAGTGAAAAGTTCGGAACGCAAAGCCGACACAGGAAAGCTTTTGCACGACGCAGAACCGGAAGACTTGATCAAGTTTGGTTTGATTCCCGAATTCGTGGGTCGCTTGCCGGTAGTTGCTTCGCTTGAAGAGCTTGACGAGCAGGCGCTGGTAAAAATTCTGACGGAACCGAAAAACGCGATCAGCAAGCAGTTCAAAAAGCTGTTCGAGATGGAAGGCGTCGAGTTGGAAATTCGTCCAGATGCATTGTTGGCAGTCGCACGCAAAGCCCTAAAGCGTAAAACGGGTGCCCGTGGTCTGCGGACGATTTTGGAATCGGTATTGCTCGATACTATGTACGACTTGCCGTCCATGGAAAATGTCAGCAAAGTGGTTGTGGATGAATCGGTAATCAATCATCAAACCGAGCCATACATCATTTATTCGAATACTGCGCCGCCCGCGCGCGCAGCATCTGGCGACTAAGGTCTCAATGTTTACAAAACTTAACAACGGGCCGACTACATCGGCCCGTTTTTCTTTGTATGTTTGCCTCACGTGGTTGCAATTGACTTAGACATCCCCATTAACGGCATATAAGGGCTTAGCGCCCATGGAGAGAACAATGGAAGTTAAAGTTGCCGGCGCCCAGATGGATTTGCCTGTATTACCACTGCGTGATGTGGTTGTTTATCCGCATATGGTCATTCCGCTTTTTGTAGGCCGCGAGCGTTCGATAAAAGCGCTCGATTTGGCTATGGCCGCAGATAAACAAATTCTGTTGCTGGCGCAAAAAAGCCCTGATACCGATGATCCGGCGCCAGAGGATTTGTATACGATCGGTACACTTGCCAACGTCCTGCAATTACTCAAGCTTCCAGACGGTACGATTAAGGTGCTCGTGGAGGGAACTGCACGCATCAAGATGACGGGTTTTTCCGAGCGCGACACCGCGATGACCGGCACGGCACATATGGTTGATTCGGTATTCGACCGTGATACTCGCGAATTGGACGTCACTCAGCGATCATTGATGTCCCTGTTTGAGCAATACGTGAAAACCAATCGTAAATTACCACCGGAACTCCTCAGTACTTTATCTGGTATTGATGACCCGAGTCGTTTTGCCGATACCGTTTCCGCGCATCTGAGTACGCGCCTGCAAGACAAGCAGACTTTGCTTGAAATTCTGAATGTGAGTGAACGTCTGGAAATGTTGATTGGTCTTGTCGATGGCGAGATCGATGTTCAGCAAATTGAAAAGCGTATTCGAGGTCGTGTTAAATCACAAATGGAAAAAAGCCAGCGCGAATATTATTTGAATGAGCAAATGAAAGCTATTCAGAAAGAACTTGGCGAGAATGACGAAGCACCCAACGAGCTTGAGGAGTTGGCCAAAAAAATTGCCGGCGCCGGAATGTCGAAGCAAGTCGAAGCTAAGGCAAAAGCCGAACTCAATAAATTGAAACAGATGTCGCCGATGTCGGCCGAAGCCAGCGTAGTTCGCAAT
>JBDTTC010000178.1:0-13286 GCA_039930825.1 Arenimonas sp. | reverse complement strand
GCGAGCTCCAGTAGCCTGACTTGCCCGCTGCGTCGAATACGATATCCCATCGCTTCGTACAAGGATAAGGCACGCGAGTTTTCGTGGCTCACATGCAAAAACGGTTGCCGATTTCTTTCTATGTTGTCATTACTTAGAAATGCCAGTAAACGGCGGGCGTAACCGCGGCCATTGAAATCCGGGTCAGTGCAAACCGCACTGATTTCCTGATGCGCATCCATCCCCATGCGCTCGCCGATCATCGCAGCCAATTTTCCATCTTGATAGATGCCGAAATAGCGGCCCAGCTCCATCGTACGTCTGCGGAAATAATGCGGATAGATACGCGCGGTCAAATCAAGTACATCGACACGGTGCTGATCGGTCAGTGGAATAATCTCGGGTCCATCAATCACCAGCAAACGCGATTCGCAAACCATCTGTGCCAAGGGACGAAATTCCTCGATCTGCCAATCGTCGCCAAGTGATGGTGCAACGCCCAATAGATACACCGATTCTTCCGGCATCAACAATGATGCAATCGCATCAGATGAATTTACCGCAGCATGCGCCACACCTAGAAAAGGCGCGTACTCGGCCGGAAAGCGGGCAACGTCGTCTGCGCCCAATGCGATATCACTATGTCGCGTTTGCAGTGACGACCAGAAAGGATTGTCGAGTTCAGAGCTTGTCATGATCGTCATCGTAGGTCGGCCAGACAATTTTTGCCAGCCGCTCAAGCCAAAACGAATCCTTTTTACAATCCGCTGCCTGGCGGATTCAATTGAAGCACAGGAGGCTGCGGAACCGGCGCTTGCGATTGGATTGAATAGGCATCAGAAGCCTGCAATGCCGATGTCTTGATTAATGTATCGACCTCCGCCGTCCTGACTGTGCGGAAGCTTTCCCGAAAAAATACCACCCCGCCCTCACCCAAGGTTTTACGTTCCGCATTATTCAGGTGATTGGTGATCTTCGTCGAACGCAAACCTGCCTTATCGGAAATATATTTCGATGCCATGCCAAGGAATGCATTCCCCAGAAATGCCGAATTGTTTAGGCTTTGCTTAAAGAAGCTCCAATCATCTTTTGGCATGTCGGCCTGCAAGCGTTCAAGTTCGAAAACTATCGCCTTGTATTCAGTGGTCTGTTTCGCGTGTTTTCCCTTCAGCTTGATCAATAGTTTCATCGCATTTGCGTAATCGCCAATCAGGTAAATATTCTTGACGACTTCACGTTCACGCTGATTCGCTCCGGCCAACGCGGAATCCGTAGAAATATCAGCCACCGAAAATGCTGCTACTACCGGCAATACTTCCAGCTCGATTCCGATTTTTGCGAACTGTCTCAACACTGCCGGATTTGAAAGAACCCGCTTGCCGGTTTGGGAATAGGTCAGAAAATTTCCACTCGCTTCCTTGGCCAGGTTTTCGCCCAAATCCTTGAGCAACTTTTTCGCCATCTCGTCCGGTGGCCGGTATTCAATGGCGCGGGCCGGAGCGTTGGTAATTTGTTTTAATGCAATGGCTCTCATCGTCAATGCAGAACATTCGCGAATCATGCGCGTCGTTTCCTGGTCCACAACGTAGCGGTATTTGAACATCGTGGCGACATATTGCGCCTGTACCACAATATCTGCTGCTATGGCTTCCCGGCGCGCCTGGATATCTGCGTCGCGCTCTTCCAACTTACTCTTTTCTTCCATCAGCAAGGCCAGGCTTGCGGTGCCTTCCTCGGCCCAGGCATTGATTCTGGCGACGGCTGCCTCGTCCTCAACATCTGTCGCTGCTTTTGCCTCTTGGAACTTCAAGGCCTCAGCGTTTCTGAGGCGACGTCTTTGATTCAAATTGTCCCATTCCTGGACAAGCACTTTTTCCTCGAAATCTATTTGCCGCATTTTATCTTCGCGTTCCCGATTGGCACGATCAAGTTTCTGCTTTTCGGATGCCAGCTTTTCGCGTTGCCGGCTATTTTCAAGCGCCTGCAATCGCAATTGATCAAACAAGGACTTGATTTCATTGCGTTCCGAAATAACTTCGCCCGCCTGTGGCGGCCCAAGCGCTTCCACGGCAGGGCTCAGATGCCACACGCAATCGATTAGA
Organism: Arenimonas sp.; assembly: GCA_039930825.1. Lineage (GTDB taxonomy): Bacteria > Pseudomonadota > Gammaproteobacteria > Xanthomonadales > Xanthomonadaceae > Arenimonas. The sequence continues at coordinate 11,205 of JBDTTC010000178.1, read as the reverse complement.
GCATCCGTTTCCGCCTGCGCAGGTTTGCCTGGCACAAGGACGAACAGCACAGACACAAGCAGGCCTATCGAAGTTATCAAGCGATAAGTTTTCATTTTTTCGCCTCCGCAACTTTGCTTGCAATGCGGTAAATGCGGCCATTGCCGGAATCGAGCAAATACACATCCGCACCCAGCATGCGGAGCTCACCGCCTATGCCGATAACCAGCGGTATCGCGACATCATCCTCGAGCAAATACACGGCTTTTGCCGTCGAAAAATAAATCACATTGCCGGCAGCCGCAAGACCGAGAATGCTTTGCCCGCTATCAGGCAAGGTCAGCACCAGACTCGGCTGACCTTGTGCAACTACCTGAAAAATCGCATTGCGATCAGCATAGTAAGTTTGAAAAGCATCGCCGCCGATGGTCTTGATCGGCGTAAACGAACCAGTCACGATTTCAGCGGCTTCACCTTTTCGCATTGAGACGATGGCGGGTGAATTGCCCGAATCATCGTAGCTTTCGCGATATAAAAACAATCGTGACCGGTCACTTGATGCCATCAACCCGGTTTCGACATTCGGCAACTTCGTCACTGACCGGAATTGCTTGCCATCGTAAAACCCGAGTTCACCCTGTCCGGTCACAAGCGCCAGCGCATCGCCGACAAACGCAAATGAATGCACTTCGACCGGCGTATCAAACAGGGCTTCGCCACTCGCCAAATCGAAGACCCGCGAACAGTCGCCCACCAGCACCGTTCCTTTGGGCGAAATATCAAAACTCTTGAAACCAACATTTCCTAGATCACGCGCCGATGGCAGCAACTCAAGCGAAATATTCGGCGCCAGAACAAGTTCCTGGTTCTTTATCTCATCCGGCCCGTAGGAGTAATCGTCTTTCAATAATTCCCTTACGATTTGAAAGGCCAAAAAAGCCAGCAAAATAAACCCGACTACCTCGAACAATAGGCGAGGCAGACTGGTTTTTTCTTTTTCGCTGCCATTCGACATCGGCTTCAACCGTTATCGGAAGTTGTTTTCTTTTTTCTTCGGAGCAAGCGTCGAATAATGTGGATAATCAACACGATCAATCCGAACAACACTCCAAACCCGATGGCGGCATCATTCGAACGGTCTATGCCTGGCGGAGCGACAAAATCCCTGAATGCCATGAACAGGATTTGACCGACGATAATCGCAACGATCAAAACACCCAAGGCGTAGGCGCACTCGCGAAATGCTTTCAAAATGAAATTCATGACGGTCCCCTGTTGCCAGCATGATTTGCCTGCCCATACTGCGCCGCCAAATTTCGGGATTCAAGGGGAATTTTCATTTAGCGCACTGCCCGAGATGGGCATTGCGGTAATGATGAAAGATTGCGGCAATCGTTTAAGAGCGTTGGGCCAGAGTGCCGACCTACTGATATTTGGGAAAGCCGTAGGTCGGGCCCCGGCCCGACATAGGCATTGCGATAATGCTGAAAGATTCCGGCAATTGTTTAAGAACGTCGGGCCAGGGCCCGACCTACAAGTAATTTGTAACTCGACTCACCACGTTTTTATTTCACAGGATCAGGCTTCCCCAACATTTCACTGACACGCTGTGCCATGGTTTTTTCCGAGTTTTCATCGAACGTCAAGTCTAGTTTCCAGACGCCATCATCTAGGATCAGATACGCAACGCCTTTGAAGTGGTAGATCTGGTTATTCACCGTAATATCGGACGATGTTGGAATGGCGGCCTTATTGTCCGTGATAACTGCTTCACCAATCATGATGTTCGAAATGCTTGCGAGCAGCTTGTCGGAATCTTCTTTCTCTTGCGGTGTCTTGAAACTGCTGTCGTAGCCTTTTTTCACATCCAAAGCGAACTGGTCCGCGTTGGTAAGCGTCGCACGTCCATTCGGCGTCAATGCCAACAGGTAGTAGATCGCCTTGTAATCCTGGTCCCTGAGCGACTGGTAAAGTTTCAGTGCTTGAGCACTCGGCGTTGCCGCCTTGTTCCCGACCGTTTTTTGTTTAGCCTCAACGGGAGCAACTGCGAGGCAGGCAATAACGCCAAGTGCAAGTAAAACGGAGCGGAAATTATTTAGCATGGTGGATTCTCGATGTACGGTATGAAATAACATCTGCATTTAATACCCAGCCAATCGGGATGTCAAAAAGTGGGGCATAAAGGCCGGCTTGCATACCAAATGCCTTGGCAGGAAAAACCTCCGTCATCCCGACGAAAACCGAAAAGCGAGAACATCCACCAAGCGCTATCAAAACGTTCGTTTAAACTAAACACTGCGCCTCGACTTCATCGGAGTAAGCATTTATTTTTTCAAATCACAGTACATGTTTAATCGCACTGTATCGCGTTGAAAGCAAGCGAATGATTGTCGCAATCATAAATGCGTTGATCCAAGCCCCACTACCAACGAGTATTTTCAACTCGACTTGCCGCATTTATTGTCAACCAAGCCATCTTCCTTTCGTTTTCATAAGCTGACGCACCCATCGAGAATCACCATGCCGAAATATCCCGCCTTTTTTGCTAAAGCCATCATCACCGCATCAGTCAGTATTTCCTGCTTGTGCCTAGCGCACGGAGTTAGTAAAGACACTGACCTCACCCGCTTGCCACTGGGTGACGGCCGTTTTTCAGACAAGCCATTGCAGGGCAGCATTTGGCCTTGCCAAACCGCAGCGTTCGGCACACGTCGTTCGCATGGCGGCGAATGGATAAAAGCGGATGGTACTTTCGATTTTTCCAACAAGCCTGTTACCGATGGCGAGATTTACTGGCCGAGTAAAATTGATATCCGTCTGATCGATGGCAAGCGGCGCGTCACTGGCAACGACCTTCCAAAACATGCAACGGGAAAGTTTCCGATTACACCCGATAGTGCGGCCTATCGTTACGACACCAATCCCAATTCGATCAGTGCACAGGAAGTGCTGATCGAACTGCCTGCCAACCCCGTGTTGGCACAAAGCAGTTCCTGCGTGCCGGGCGGCGCGATCGGAATGCTGTTGAGTGGCGGCCTCTTATTCAATGCGCTCGATGCCAATGGCGAAGATGCCGTGGCACATGAAATTCAGGATAACTGCCAGGGGCATCCGCAACGCAGTGGCGCCTACCATTACCATAGCTTGACTACCTGCCAACCCGACCAAGGCAGCGGCCATTCCACATTGATTGGTTATGCCTTCGACGGCTTCGGTATTTACGGCCGCCGTGGCGAAGACGGAAAACCATTGAGCAATGCCGACCTTGATGAATGCCACGGCCATATCCACACCGTTTTATGGGACGGAAAAATGGTGTCGATGTATCACTATCATGCCACCTGGGAATACCCCTACACCCTCGGTTGTTTCAAAGGCAGTGCGCAACGGCTTCCATTGCAGCAAGGGAATCGTAGAAGGCCCGGCTAATTCGCATTTTTATTGCTGGCAAAATTTCAGATAGGCACATAGGGTGGGCTCAAGCGCACCACAATTGAAGCTGAGTTATCGTTGGTTGCGATGCTGCATCAAAGAAATCGTATGCAAAGTCGCATCCATTTTTAAATTTTATTCAATGTATTTTAAAAAAATTCAACTCATCGCGTTAATGGTTCAAGCACTTGCTGTAGATCATTCAAATTAAACGGCTTGGTTAGATAGCCATCAAAACCTGCGGCAAGAAAACGTTCGGCGTCTTTGCGTTGAGCATGGGCGGTGACTGCAAACACCGGAATTGGCGGCAATCCGCGTTCGATACATGATTGACGCACCTGTGCCAGTACACCGTAACCATCAAGCACAGGCATTTCAATATCAGTGAGCACAAGATCGGGCGCTTGTTGCATGAAAACCTGCATTGCCTGACCGCCATTCGAAGTCAAAAGTACTTTATGTCCAAGCATCTCAAGCGATTGCTCAATCACCAAACGATTAACATCATTGTCTTCGGAAACAAGCACAAGCAGGGATTTTTTTGTAGCAATTGACTCTAGGTTTTCTGGCACAGCTTTCGATGTTTGCTCCAAAATATTGCCAGGCATATCGCGATTATTATCGGCTTGCATAGCCAATCGAATTCGCGCCGTAAAACAACTTCCATGTCCGGGCTCGCTCTGCACTTCTACGCTGCCCTGCATTCGCATGGCAAGTTCGTTCACGATGGAAAGGCCAAGCCCCGCGCCATCGGCAGGCCGTGTGAGCCCATAAGCGACTCTTTCAAAAGGCTGCAAGACCCGCTCCAGATGTTCTGGCGCAATACCAATGCCCGTATCGGTCACTTCGATCACGATGCCATCGGCATATTCTTCCCATTGTTTAATTTCAATATCAATGTGGCCCGCTTCAGTAAATTTAATCGCATTGCCCAGTAAATTCAGCACAATCTGGCGTATGCGCAAACTGTCTCCGATGCGTAAATCGGCAATGCCCTTCCCGGCCGATGCGTGCAAGGCGATCCCTTTGTCACCAGCGCGAAGTGCAAGCGGCAACAAGGCTTCGTATAAATCATCGGCGAGTGAAAAAGGCCGCAACTCTAATTGAAGTGCATCGGCATTGGCGCGGCTCACATCGAGCACATCGTCCAGCAATCGCAACAACAATTCGGCGGAAGATTGCGACACTTCAATGCGCCGACGTTGCTCAGGTTCCAAGGCTCCGCGCAGCGCACCATCATTCATGCCCATAATGCCGTGCAGCGGCGTTCTTAATTCGTGACTCATATGTGCCAGAAAACGCTCTTTGGCAGCATTGGCTTTACTCAGGGATTCATTCGAGTCAGCAAGCCGGGCTGCATAAAGATCGGTTTCATAGCGAAAAGAAAACGCAATGCCAGCAAGCACCGTGACAAACATCAACGTCGCGAACGCCGCCTCGATGGCAGTTTCGCCAGCAGCACCAGTGACTTGGAAATGTGGCGCTAAATATTGGCTAATCGGCATCAATAAAGCGATTTTTATTGACCAGGCAATCGCTTCGCGCCGTTCGGCCATCAGCCACATGGCAAATGCCACCAACGCCAACCACCATACCGAAGATACCATTCCATAGGCCATTGGAATGATGAGTGCGACCGATGCAATCACCGCCAAAGTATGTGCAGTGAAAGCCAATCGTGGTTGCGGGTTACGCCTGAACCACCAATACAACGCATACACCAGAAGCAGCCCAATCAAGTTCACAAACCAAGGCGTTAGCAGACCTGTGCTCCACTCTACCCAGCCACGTAGAACCGCGAAGACGGCGCAAGCCAGCATTACCGCACGCAAGGCAATTAAAATAAACTTCTCGCGTAGTGGGTGCAATTGGCTAGCGGTGTTAGTGGCGAACGGATTTTTCATGGCCCAATCATACTTCAAGCCGTTGCGATCGCATTGTGACGTCTTACTGACATCAACTCTTTAGATGGATGTTTTTTGTAGCCCGGGTTGTGCTTCACCAACCTGGGTTGGTGAAGCACAACCCGGGCTACGGTACTTTTGTATCTAGGACTACGCCTATCGCGTTCAATTACATAATTGGTTCTGACCCCGCATCCATTTTTTTCCATTCAGCATCAAACCGTCCGAAGCCTCGCGAATATCAAAACGCGATACCGAACCATCCGATGCTGCAAGACTCAAACTGCCATTCGCACGAACGCCGAGTGCGCTCCATCTTCCGGTATGTGAGCCGGCAAAGGCGCCGCTGGCAACCCCTTGTGTAAAACCACCGCCATCAAAACGGCTACGAAACTCGCCGTTGGAACACAGCCATATTTCGTGTTTTTCGCTGTAACCATTACCCGAATAAAAACGGACCAGGTAACGCCCTTTCAAATAACTTGCCAATTCGCCATTCATGCTGGGAGCCTTTGCCGGTTCAACCTTAGCGCTTGCCAGCATTGCCGACATGACTTTAGTGATCACTTCTATTCGAGCCGGTGGTGCCAAACCAATCAAGGAAATCAGTCGCCCACCATTGGTGGCACGTATCATCACCACTGCACGCGCTTGTGTCGGCGTACCGGTCGCGATGAAAGTGTTGCTGTAAATTCCACCCGCAAGACGCGGCGTGCCGGTCGGACGTAAAAAAACGCCATTGGCCATGGTAATACCGTTGGTTAATTCGGGGCCTGCAAGGCTGATGTCACCTGGGTCCAGACTGGCGACTATCAAGCTATCGTTGACCACGTTTGCCAACACGACTTTGCTTGCAAGTGCTGGTTGCGCGGTCCACCCAGTGGGCGCGTATAAGGTCAGGCCGCTTTGCAATCTTACTGCCGTTGTTTTGGCCGCAGGCACTTGTGCATTTGCGCTTGGCACGCTGAAAAAAGCCAGTAGCACACAATGCATCAGTAAAACGGCGAAGATTATTTTCTTGCTCATAGTGTCGGCTCTCATTAGTGTATTTTTGATTTTAATTCGATGCACTTACATGCATCTTACGGGATGTAACTTGCAAGACAAAAATTACCTTGCCCCCTGTATGACAATAAGCTTAACGCAATCGGCATGTAACATCGGACGCGCTCGATCGCTGAGGCGGAAGAAACTGCAGACATCAAATGAAATGCGCATAACATTGTCAAAAACACAGTGCGCCTTCAGGCATGCCGATGCCTTTTATTATTTGATTTCACAATTTCATGTTTTATCACCTCGCAAATACGTCGAGGCAATTGGCTTCACCGAGTCGCAGCCTATATTTTGTTTGGATTCGATACGAGATGTGGCTGCACCTTTATGGCATTCAACCACTATTGATTCCGTGAAAAATTGGTAATAGTCTTGGCCTCAGAACACATGGGGAATGATATGAAAAAACTTTCCATCGCCACCAGCAGCATGTTGTTTCTTGGTTTGACATCGCTTTCCACTATCGCCAATTGTGCACCGGCACTTCAAATTCGCGACGTCATTGCACACTGCAGTGCAGAACTTGAAGCAATGAGTCCTGGCGCGGCAGCAAAAACACAAGCCATGAGCAATGCTGAGTTGGCGAAAATCGACGCCAGCGACCAAATGATGCAAATGTTGAATGCATCGGATATGACGGCCGACTTATTGCAGAGCTTAATCCAGTCAACTCGCGATGATAAATACGATCCGTATGACACATCAAAAGAAAAGAGTGCCGCACAATTAGCGGAAGATGCTTTTGAAATATGCCGCTGGCAAGTTCGGCTAGATCAATTGAACGGAAAAAATGTGTCTTCTCCAAACCCTCCCGATACTGCGACTTCATCCACTTCCAATTTGGATAATAATCTCAACCCGGCACAGATCGAAGCCTGTAGCAACGACATCAAAACCATGCAGGTACAATCACAAAGCTGGCCCGGTGATGTCAATGATGTTGCTTTACGTCTGGGCCAATATCAGAAAGACATGTTTGAAGGCCGTTGCGCCGGGCATCCCGAAGCACAGGCCTATATCAACTCGGCCAATCGCATGTTGGGTTATCAAGCGGCAGCGGGCAGCAGTGGTAGTGCCGCAAGCAATTCATCTGGCGCAACTCCGGGTAAAACGAAACAATCGCATGTGCCCAGTGCGGTGGCGACCCAATGCCTGTCACTCAAACCGGGTGGCGGCGTCAACAACAACTGTAATTTCGCGATCGAATATGTGTATTGCGTGTCGAAACCAGCCCCCGGCTCCTGGGCGGCGTCATTCGATTGTGAGCAAGGTAAAACCGGTAATTGGCAAATTGGCCCGCTCGGCACTGCCATCATGCAAACCAGCGGCGAACGCGTGCAGTTTTTCGGTTGTAAATATGGTCCTACTCTGAGCAAACCCGACGGCATTTCCCCTGCCGATTTCCGCTACAGCCCATCGGCATCGGGAATGCCTACCGGGCGATGCAAGGAATGGGGCGCACCTTAGCGTAACGAGCATTTCATATAGCCCGGAACCCAGAAGCCCCGCTCGAAGCGCAATCTACTTACACTCGAGCAATCAAGAATGCTGCTTCTTGATCCCGTAATACATCGAAGCCGAGATGTCGGACGCAACCACGCAGTATCAAACAAACGGTGCGCCGAGTCGCACCCTATATTGCGTTTTTGATTCGAGGCGAGATTTGGGTGCGTGCCGTACCGCGCTAGGCCCATCCCAGCCGAGATGCGCTGGCCTTTCCATTGGCGCCATACACCACCTCGTAACTGAGCTTCAACCCCACTGTCACAGAGTCAACGCCGGCCCGCTTCACTTCCGTGATGTGCAGAAATACGTTGGCACCGCCTTCATCCGGTTGGATGTAGCCAAAACCTTTTTGCTCGTCGAAAGAAACCACAGTCCCTACAGGCATTTTGTTCCCCATTGTCGTGTGTGAATTGCTTGTGCGTGGATAGTCTACGCAAGCCTCTGCCACCCGGATTGCATTGCATTCCATCCGGGCTACCGTTCATGACTCCGGGTCGTAACCGAACTCACGCAAATCCTGCGGGCATCGGCAGGCGGTGGCAATTTTCGCCGCCCATTCCACTGCCGATTCGCGCGTTGGCAATTCCAGCACGAGAAAACCGCCATTCAATTCCAGATAAGGGCTTGTCGTCGCCGTGCCATCGCTCGCCACTTTTACGGCCGCCACGCTTTCGTTGATGCCACCGCCGAAAACATAGACACCTGCGGCCTTGGCTTCCCAGATAACGGCATGCGAGTCATGGACGATCGCAGGTAAATCTGCCTCGTCAAAAACCATCGCGGCACTGGGGAATGAGATGAGGTATTTAGTCATGTGAAGCTCCTTCGATCTTGTTTCGGCGGCAAGTGCTCACCCTCACACCGAGCGATTACGATGCTGGCTCCATTTTGGCTTCTTACCGCTTTGGAACTTCTGCAGCAAATATTTCACAGCCATGTCCGTAATCCACGTTTTTGCAAACGGGAAACATAATGACACGTCCATCAGGCGACCAGGCGGGCGCCGTTGCACGTCCTTCGGTGTTGGCCAGCAGGCGGACATCAGAGCCATCGGCTTGCATCAGGAATATTTGGTAATTGGAACGCCGGTTCGATGCAAAAGCTATTTGCGAACCATCCGGCGACCAAACTGGCCAGCCATCGAAAGCCGTCGAATTAGTGAGGTTTTTCAGTTGCGTTCCGTCACTATTGCCAACGAATATTTCAGAATTCAATTCGCCGACGAATTTGCGCAGGGCCATCTTGCTGCCATCCGGTGAATACACCGGATAGGTATTAATGCCGCCGGAAACAAGTGTTGTGGTCTTGCGGGTACGCAAATCAATTTCCTGTATCTCGGAGGTATTCTTCAAGGGCGGATTTAAATCGTCGGTAGTGCAATACGCCAGGCGGAAACCATCGGGATGAAAACGCGGATGAATCACATGGATCGATTCCGGCGTCAGCGCCTCATCGTTCGTACCGTCAATATCCATCTGGTGAATCACCTGCAAATCGCCCTTGATGTAAACATAGGCAATTTTTTTGCCGTTGGGCGACCAAGTGGGGTCTTCGTGATTGACATTATCCTGCGTCAATTGCTTCGGCTCCGTGCCATCGGCATTGCTCAAAAATAATTGTTCGATGCCGGCGACAACGACGATGTAAACAATGCGCTTACCGTCCGGCGAAAAGGCCGGATCCATCTGGATAGAATGCGTCAGCTGATACGGTAGCGTGACGGCCTTGTTCTGGGCAAACACCAGACCAGGAAGCAACAGAAGCGACACGGCAATCAAGCTGGAAGCGTAAAAACGGAAAGGCGACTTCATGCGAATACTCCAATGAACCGTGCCGCATCATGGCATGCCAGCGCACCCGGGAACCGTGCCAAAAGGCATTGATCAGGAACGAATAATCAGTATCGCGTTGCATGTTATTTTTATGGCCCGGGTAGGTGAAGCGTGATCTGGGCTACGTCGTTGATCACATCGATAAATTCATTCTGACCCGATTTTTTCCGTAAATATGCGTAAGGAAATTCCCACCTAGGTCAGGCCCCGGCCCGACATGGGTATCGCGATGATGCGGAATGATTACGGCAATCGTTCAAGAGCGTCGGCGTTTTGCAATATCGGCAATGTCGCAATCGTGTAAGAGCGTCGTGCCAGGGCCCGACCTACATTGCCTGACTTACCGCGTTTTGAGCTCAACCCGGTGAACGGATATTTCGATATGTGCAAGTCCGCACCTTGGTCCGATATGGGGATTACGATAATGCGGAAAAATTGCAACCATCTTCAAGAGAAACATAGCAAGATTCATTGCTTCAACACATGTGCTCAACATCGCTTCCGCATGTGTGCTTGCGCACAGAGTAGTTTGGCTATCGAGCGTAAGGTTTGTTGAACTTCGGTTTGCAGTTGAATATGCAACGAGCTCTGTCAAATTCGGCTCCACCCAAGGTTGCCATTCAAAGCGATGGCGATCATATGGCGTTGGATGGCGTACTAGATATGCACTCGCTTGAGCAGGTCAGAAGCGCGCTCGGAAAATGGGTCAAACAACGTAAGTCACGAGCGTTGGATTTAAGCAAGCTGAGCGGGCTGGACACTTCAGGTGCGTTGTTCCTGTGTGAACTGCGCGACAAAGAAGTGGCATTAACCGGTGTTAGCGTCGAGCACGAGCAACTGCTCGATCTTATTGGCACACTTGATAGAAAGCCACTGACGAAGCCCAAAGCAATGGCAAGGTGGCGCGAGTTCATTGTGCAGCTTGGCAAGGCGCTGGATGACATTGGGCACGATGTATATGACCTCGTTGTGTTTGTCGCGAAGGTGGTGAATGCACTCGCTTATGCATTAGTCCACCCATCATTATGGCGACCGGCTTCAGTTTCCCGGCAAATTTCCGAGACCGGCATTAAGGCGCTACCCATCGTTGGCTTGATGGCGATTATGATCAGCATCGTTATCGGCTATCAGGGTTTGGTGCAATTGCGGCCGTATGGTGGCGACGACTTCGTCATCAATCTGGTGGCAGTATCCATGCTGCGCGAAATGGGTGTTTTGATTACAGCGATCATGGTGGCAGGTCGCTCTGGTTCGGCGTTCGCCGCCGAGATTGGCGTAATGAAGGCAAGGGAGGAGATCGACGCACTTGAAGTCATGGGGCTGGGAGCGATGGAGCTACTGGTGGTGCCACGCCTGATAGCGATCATGATCACCTTGCCGCTACTGACTTTTTTTGCCGACATGATGGGTTTGGTCGGTGGTGCCATGATTGCGCAATTTCAACTCGATATTGCTCCCCTGCCCTACATCGATCGCTTGCGCCTGGCGGTAGATCA
>JBDTTC010000177.1:0-3464 GCA_039930825.1 Arenimonas sp. | reverse complement strand
ATTTCAAATCAGCCACCCGTGATGGCGAGCATGACGCCAATTACATCTGCCACAACAAATACAGGCTGGGAAATACGCGTCAATGCCGATAGCTGGATGGAAATTATTGGCAGCGATGGCAAGCGAATCGAAAGCGGCATGTATAGCGCGGGCACCGTGAAGCAATACAATCCCGAACAACTTTCCGGCTTGACGATCGGCAATGCCGATAAGGTACAAGTAATTCGAAATGGACAAGTAGTGGATTTTAGCGCATTCAAGCAAGACAATGTTGCGCGTTTCAAGATTACAAGTGACGGCGCTTTGGTAGCCAAGACAACATTGCAATAAAACAGCAACTATCCTTCATCAGTATCATTTAATTGTCCAAACAGATTAGAGAATTATGTCCAATCATCAAATCGACGAATACGAATTAGGCGAACTTGCAAGAACCTGGTTTAAAGAAAATAGTGGCTCATTGATCACCGGTATCGCAATTGGACTCGGTTGCATATTTGCCTATCAGTGGTGGGATGGCAACGGTAAAAAACACGAGACAGAAGCAGCACTGCAATTCCAGGCATTCAGCCAAGCTGCTGAAAAAAACGATGATAGCAAATCAAAAATCGTGCTGGCTTTGCTCGAGTCCAAATATGCCGATACACCATATTTGAATTTCGCGGTCTTGCGTCAAGCACAGTTGCTGCAGTCGAATGAAAAAAATAACGACGCTCTCAAACTACTTCAGGCGAATGAACCCAAAGCAACAGACCCAAGCATGAAAGAACTTTATCAACTTCGCATTGCTCGCTTGCAGTTGATAAACGGCAAAGCGGATCTCGCGTTGAAGGCTCTCTCTGCTGTCAAAGAAAGTATCTACCCGGCATCTCTGGAAGAAATTCGTGGTGACGCACAATTCGCACTCGGTAAAAGGGAACTTGCAAGCCAGTCTTATGTCAAAGCGCTGACTGCCCTGGATGAAGCAGCACCAACACGCAGTTTAATCGAATTAAAACTTATAGAAGCAGGTGGCTCTGTGCCTGCTAAGCCAGGAGCTTGATCCATGTTGCAACGCATTGTTTTGATTTGCTTGATTGCCTTTACGCTGAATGGCTGTTCGACCATCAAAGGATGGTTTGGTGAAAGTTCCAAAACTTCAGCAGCTGAACCTGCCGAATTAAAAAAGATGAAAAACTCCATCGCTGTAAGACGCCTTTGGTCAACCGGCGTCGGCGGCGGTGAAGGTAAATTATGGTTGCGGCAAAAACCGGCCCTAGCCGGCAATAAAGTCTATGTCGTTGATGACAATGGCCGCGTTCGTGCACTTGATGCCGCAAACGGCAAAACCGCTTGGCAAACAAAAGCGATTGAAATGAAATCCGGAGGTAGCCGCTTGTTGTTCTGGCGCAAACACTCAACAGAAACCGGTCTGACAAGCAGTGTTGGTGTCGGCGCTGGCTTGGTGGTTGTCGGTGGCCGTAACGGCGAAATAGTAGCTCTGGATGCCGAAACCGGAAGCAAAAAATGGGCAGCCAAAATCACATCCGAAGTGATCAGCACACCATTGCTTGTCGATGATCGCGTCATCGTCCGTGGTGCCGATGGTCGTACATTTGGCCTTGATATTGCGGACGGCACACGCAAATGGGTGTTTGACCGCGCATTGCCATCCTTAAGTGTCCGTGGCAACGGCAGTCCCGTGGCAGGTACAGGTGTTATCTATGTCGGCTATGAAGACGGAACCGTCGTCATGCTGCGTACATCAGATGGTTTGCAAGGTTGGGAACAGGCAATTGCCGATCCGGATGGTCGTAACGAACTCGAGCGAGCCGCAGACGTTGACGGTGAAATTCAGGTTGGCGGTGATGCTGTCTTTGCCACCAGTTTTCATGGTCAAAGCATGGCTTTGTCTCTGAATAACGGCCGCCCTGTCTGGACACGTGATATCGGCAGTTATGGCGGTTTGGCGATGAATGAATCACTGATCGTCGTTGCAGACAAGCATGGCACCGTGCATGGCCTAAGCCGTACCGATGGTTCCAGCTTGTGGAAGCAGGAAGATTTAGCGCGCCGTATGCTTACAACGCCGGTAATTCAAGGTAATTACGCAGTTGTGGGCGACCTGGAGGGTTATTTGCACTGGATGAAACTCGATACCGGTGAAATCGTCGCCCGTATACGCGTGCAAAGCGCTTATCTGCGCGGCACACCAGTCATTTCGAATGATGGTGTCCTATTCGCTTTGACAACTGAAGGCGAATTAGCAGCCTACAAACTGGATCAATAATGATACTGCCGATGGTAGCCTTGGTCGGACGGCCTAACGTCGGCAAGTCCACATTATTTAACGGATTGACGCGCACGCGCGACGCACTTGTTCATGACGAACCTGGTGTAACGCGCGATCGCAATTATGGCTTTTGCCGACTGATTGATAACTTGCCGTTTATCGTTTGCGACACCGGCGGTTTATCGGGCGATGAAGAAGGTCTTGCCGGCGCGACTGCAAAGCAATCACGCGCTGCCGTTGATGAAGCCGATCTGGTTTTATTCGTAGTCGATGGCCGTGAAGGCCCGAGTGCGATGGACCAAAATATCCTGCCGTGGTTGCGTCGTAGCGGTAAGCAGATTGTGCTGGTCGTAAATAAAACCGATGGCGTGGATGAAATTGCCGCCGTCAATGAATTTTCACGCTTCGGCATCGAAACAAAAATTGCGACTGCTACCGCGCATCAGCGCGGCATTCCACAATTGCTCGAAGTCATCAAATCGAAATTACCGCAGCCTTCCAAAGAAGACGCAGATGCCTCGAACGCAACCGACCCGGATGAAATCCGTCTGGCATTTATCGGACGCCCGAACGTTGGCAAATCAACCTTGGTCAATCGTTTGCTCGGCGAAGAACGCGTAATTGCTTCTGATGTTCCAGGCACGACGCGTGACTCGATTTCTGTCGACATGGTTCGCGACGGAAAAAAATATAGATTGATTGATACTGCAGGTTTGCGCCGCCGTTCGAAAGTTGAAGAAGCGGTAGAAATTTTCAGCACATTTAAGACGTTGCAATCGATAGAAACTGCACAGGTTTCAGTCGTGATGCTGGATGCTGGCGAAGGCGTCACCGAGCAGGATGCAACGGTGCTGGGCCATGTACTGGAAGCGGGTAGGGCATTGGTGATTGCCGTCAATAAGTGGGACGGTCAAAGCTCGTATCAACGCGACCAGACGATCGGAATGCTGGAACGTAAACTGTCGTTTTGCACTTGGGCAGAACGGGTAACCATTTCCGCCAAACACGGCACCGGCATGTTGGAATTATTCAAGGCGATTAATCGTGCCCATGAATCGGCAACCCGTGTTTTTGGCACTTCGGAAGTCAACAAGGCTCTGGAAATTGCAACCGAAACGAATCCGCCACCAGTACAAAATGGACATGTTGCGAAACTACGTTTTGTACATCCGGGCGGCACCAATCCACCCAC
>JBDTTC010000176.1:0-4794 GCA_039930825.1 Arenimonas sp. | reverse complement strand
CATCACGATGGATGTCTACCTTCAAATCGCCCGGCTCAGGCGTGAGTCCGAGGCCGTGCTTGATGCCATTTTCCACCAGCAGTTGCAGCGCGTGTCTGGGTACATGCACTGCCAACACGCTTTCATCGACATTCTCGCTGTAGCGTAGGCGTGAACCTAATTGCAATCGCATCAGATCGATGAAGTCGCGCACCACCGCTATTTCTTCGGCGACCGTCACCATGGCTGTGTCCTGCTGATTGAATTGGTACCGAAGATTCGCTGCGAATTTCCCGAGCATTACGCGCGCCGCCTCAGCATCCTTGAGGATCAAGGCACGGATATTGTTGATGGCATTGAACATGAAATGCGGGCTTAGATGACCGAGCAGCGCCTGCAGCTGTGCGTCCTTCAAGGCGAGCTGCAGTTCTCGTTGCGTTATTGCCGCTTCACGCAAGCGTTGCTGGCGACTCAGGGCTACATACAGCAAGCTCCACAGGAAATAGGCCACCAGCAGCAAGGGCGCATGCGCCAGGAATGGTTGGTTTTCATGCAGGGCTGATAAGGATGGCCGGAGCAGCGTTGCTGCCCATATGGCGGCATAAAAAAACAGATCAACCAAAACCGCGACTGCCGCGCTGCAAGCTGCCACCAGTGCAAGCATACGCAACTCACTGAAGCGAGCTGCTTGGGCGAGGCGATAGGCTGCACGCAAAGCCATGCTGCCTAGTACTGCCAACGCCGTCAGTGCAAGCGCCAATAACTCCGACGACGCACCCGGCACAGGGGCGTCGGCAGGTTCAGCCACTAGTTGCAGCAAGGTAAACGCAAACCAGCCGATGGCCTGCAGTAGCCAGAATCGCAGTTCCATCGATGTTTCCGTAACCCGTTCGTGGCTAATATTTTGCTCCAAGCAGTTTGTACCAATTTCGTATTGGATTAGTTTAAGTGCCAATGTTGCTTTCGCAAAAGGAAGCAGCCTAGGAGGATCTTGACTCGCCAACCCTCACTCATTTTGATGGCAACTTCAGCCGCGTCAGCAAAGCAGCGTAACGAGGATCGTCGCGAATGCCGCGCAGCAAGGGGTTGTAGGTAATTGTTTGCAGGTTGACCGATCGCTCCGCTACGCACCGGTCCATCCAATAGAAGGCGTGATCGCGGTCGCCCATCCATGCGTAGGCTACGGCAATGGAATAAGGATCGACATTCTTGTCGTCGGCAACCTTCGTTGCTAGTGACTGCTCCGCCGAAGCTGTCTGGCCCATGCTGAACTCGGCCATCAGCCGCAAATAATCCTGGCCCGTGGTCGCGAAGATACTGTGCGCCGACTTGGCATCGCCCTGCAGTAACGAGATCACGCCCAATTGGATTTTTGTACCGCCAAACTGCGGGTTAGTGGCGATCACATGTTCTATCGACTGACGCGCTCCGTCGTAGTCGCCTTGCGCAGTCTTGACTCGACTCAGCCAATAGCAGACCGGGGTGAACAATGGATCGGCATGACAACCTTTCTCCAGCGCTGCACGTGCTTCGGGCAATCGGTTCATCGTTGATAGCAAGTAGCCATAGCGCAATAGATTGCGGGCATCTTCGGGCGTTAGTTCGATCGACCGGCTCATGTCGGATAAGGCGCCGTTCCAATTCCAGTCGATGGCGCGCAGGTAGCCACGTGCCGCGTAGGCATCGCCTAGGTTCGCGTCTAGTGCGATCGCACGCTCTGCAGCTGCCATGGCGCGCCGGTCGCCGTCCGCCTTGGCCTTGGAATCATGTGAGTCCTCGACTACAAAGCTCTCTGCCATTGCAAGTCGCGACCATGCCTCGGCGTAGTCCGGATCCATGGCGACTGTCTTGCGCAAGGTATCGACGGCAACTTTGTAGGAAGCGACATCGGAACGCCCCAATGCCTGTGTTCCTAGCAGAAACAGGTCGTAAACCTCGAAAGGTGGCACATGGTGTTGCGTGTTTGCCGCCGCCGTGCCGCTCATCAGCTTGAGCTTGAGTGCTTCGACGACTGCGGCGGCGATGTCTTCTTGCACGGCAAACACATCGGTTAGTTTCCGGTCGTAGCTTTGCGACCACAACTGGTAACCATCGGCGACATTGCTCAGCTGCACGCTAATGCGCAGCCTGTCGCCGTCCTTGCGCACGCTTCCTTCGAGTACTTGCGCGACGTCCAGCGTGTGACCGATCTGCGCGATGGTGGCGTTCTTGCCTTTGAACGACAACGACGAACTTCGTCCAGCGACATGCAGGCCGGCCACTTGCGATAATCGATTCGACAACTCTTCGGACATACCGTCGGCAAAATAGCCTTGGTCATGCGCTTCGCTCAGATCCTCGAAGGCGAGTACCGCGATCGACTTGCTCGCCGGTGCAACGAATGGAACTACTGCAGGCTTTGTTTCGGGCTGAACTGCAGCGATGTTAGTGCGGTAAGGATTCCAGTTAAACAGCATCAGAACGAGTGCAGCGCAAACTACCAAAGCAACGGCAATAACAGGCCAGCGCGACCAAAAGGCATCTTGATGACTTTGATGCGATGGTGTTTCCACCATGGTTGCCGCACCTGCCAAAGCCGTCAGCAGCAGATCGACGCGATGAACGATCTCGGCGCCCGATTGCACCCGAGCATCAGCACTTTTCGCCAGCATGGCATCGACCAGTCCTTGCAGGTGAGCCATAGTCACCGGCAGGCGCGGGATGTCCGCATTCAGATGCTGGGTTCCAATCGACCAGCCGTCGCTGCCCACATAAGGCAGGTCACCCGTTAGCAACTGCCATAACACGATGCCGAGGCTGTACAGGTCGGTGCGACCATCTACTTTCTCGCCACGCAATTGTTCCGGGCTCATGTAGTGCGGTGTGCCGACACTGGTGCCCTCGGTGGTGAGCACTGATTCACCATGGATCAGTCGCGCGATGCCGAAATCCGACAACATTGCGGCACCATCGGTACGACGCAGGATGTTCTCGGGCTTGATGTCGCGATGCACGATGCCCCGGGTATGCGCATAGTCGAGTGCGCCTGCGATATCACGCACGATGCGCAATGCGGCCGCAGGCTCGAGGCGTTCCCCCGGAAGTGGCGCCACCGTTCCCCCGGGCACGTACTCCATTGCGATATAGGCATAGCCATCGTGCACCCCGAAATCATGGATAGGCACAATATGCGGATGGTGCAGGGCGGCAGCAATTCGCGCCTCATGCAGGAAGCGTTCGCTGGCCATGCTGTTGTCCCGGGACGAAGCCGGCGACAGAATCTTGATCGCTACCTCCCGACCCAGAGAGTTTTGAACAGCCAAATACACCACGGCCATGCCGCCATGGCCAAGTTGTCGTGACAGCGTATAGCCGGGGATCTGGATCAAGACAGCGTCATCGACATTGCGTCGCCATATAAGGCTGTGTGTCGCGAAATATCGGCCAGATTGCCAGCCGGCGTCGCCACCATGTACAGCGTTTTCGCGTCAATCGTTGCCATGTTCGCTTTCCTGCCTGCCTGCGGAATTAGCCGATATCATCTTAACGCGATAAGCCGCATTTGAATTCGGCAAGTTGATAAATTAAGCGCGGTGCGCTGGAGCGGCACCTTATGTTTGCCGCAACGTAAATTTGAAAACAAGGTGCGACTCGGCGCATGTCATGTTTGACGGTCGCGGGCAAATAAAAAGCTTGATGTGTGTCTGGTAATGGCCTTCTGTTAATATATAGGGTTTAGGTTTCCGAGTTTCACTCGATCACATTTCTCTTCAAAGTTGAATCCAACTTTCCTCTTTACTGCCATCGCAAAGATAGAACTACACAATGACCAACCTTGCCCAGCCATTTCGCACCAGCACGCCCTATGACGGTCTGTTAACCATACCGACCGAGTCAGCGCCGGGCTTGAGACTGCCGCAAGACGTCGGATCCGATGAGCGCGAACAACGGGAATACGATCTTTCTCTGAAGCGCCTGTATTACAACTACATGCGGACTTATCCGTCCCTGGAAAATGTTCCGGTTTCCGCTGACTTGCCACCGACTGAAATCTACGATGCTCGCTATAGTGGCTTGGTGGATACAGCGCAGAGCCATATTTGGGACAACTTCAAGATCATCTTGTACAAGATGCTGGAACGCCAGATGACCGACAATGTCAGCAACGCCAATCTCGAAGAATTCAAAGAGATTGGCAAGCTACTGAAAAACGAAAGCAGCTTGCTGGATTTCTTCAAGGACATCACCAAGATTACCGCCTCGCTACCGGGACTGATGCAAACGGCGACCGACAGCCTGTTCAATTTTCCGGGTGACATTCAGAAAATATACGCCGGCTTCGTAAAATTGCAGGAGCAGGCCAAGGCTGAAGGACCAACCGCACACCTGAAGTCATCGTTGTACGAAATGTTGGCCAATGACAAAGGACGCGACTATCTGCATGCCAGCAGCATGGAAGATTATCGAAACTTGCTTGAACAGTTGTCGACGCCGTTGATGCTCGCGATTGAGTCTCAGTCATGGATGCCTGGCGACGGTCTTCCCTGTGAGCAGGACTGGTTTTTTGCTTATCTGCAACTGGCTGGATTCAATACCACCGTGCTGGTCGGTGTGGCTGAAACCGAAACTGACCAAAACAAAGCGATGCCGCTGACGCAATTACTCAAGAAAATGCCGCTGACCGATGTGCAGTTCCAGCGCATTATTGGTGACGACAGCATGAGCTTGGCGCAGGCTGCTGCGCTCAAGCGTTTGTATGTTTGTGACTACCATATGTTTGATGGCTTGCGGGCGATCAAACACCATGGCGATCAGCGCTATATGGCGGCACCGATC
>JBDTTC010000175.1:0-8497 GCA_039930825.1 Arenimonas sp. | reverse complement strand
GCCCGTAGCGGAACATCAGGATCTGCACGAACAGGTAAGCGATGGTTGCCGTGCCCGATTCGCACCTAGGTAATCAATCAATAAGATGATGAGAAAGCCCCGGCGTTCTGCGGGGCTTTTTCATGTTTAAAGACATCGACCAAAAGATGAACGTCCCCACTCTTGGGTGCGCTGGCGAACAGACCCGATTGGCAAACCTAGTCCAATCTGCTGCGACTTAAGCGACACTCAGGAGAAACACATGTCCAAGCTCATATTTACCGCATTATTTGCAATCAGCAGCCTGCTGGTCATTGCACCGGTCGCAGCACAAAACTCCGGGCGCGACAAAGTCGGGCAAATCGAAAAGGAATATGCACGTCAAAATGGCGGCCGGATGATTCCGGATAATCAACTCGAGTTCTACATCGATCAAAGTAATTCCGGCTGGTCGATGAGCCAGATCAGTCAGGACATGACGAATTCCCGTACTCAATACACTAATAATAACTGGCGTCCGCGCGACGGCTGGATTCAGCGTGAAGTGGTCTGCAGCAGTGAAAACAATCAATACCGCGAGTGCTCCGCACCCTTCCGTGGCACCGCCGTGATTACCCAGCAAATTTCCGACTCATCTTGCGTCAAGGGCCAGAGCTGGGGTGAAAAAACCGGTGCCATTTGGGTAAACCATGGTTGTCGTGCGCGTTTCGGTATTGTCACCACCGCTTCTGGCAACACACCTAACTATCCCAACAACCGCCAGTACGTCACCTGTCAAAGCAGCCGTAATCGTTACCAGCAATGCAATACCGGTTTCCGTGGCCGCGTTACTTTGATCAATCGTCTTCGTAACAGCAAAGCCTGTACTTCAGGTCGTAGCTGGGGCCAACGCGAAGGCATGGTTTGGGTAAGCCGTGGTTGCCGTGCAAGGTTTGCGTCGGTTGGCCGTCCAGGCCGTGGCGATGACAACAACTGGAATAATGGTAATAACGGAAACTGGAATCGTGACAATAATTATTCGGTTACCTGTTCAAGCCAGGGTGATGCGATGACACGTTGCGATTGGGATCGTCGTTATGGCACTCCTCGCATAGTTCAACAATTATCAACTACCAGCTGTGTCAATGGTCGCAACTGGGGTTACGAAAGTAATCGCGGCATATGGGTCAACAATGGCTGCCGCGCACGTTTTACAGCGCAATAAACGAACTTAGGCATTAAGAAAAAAGCCCCGGTTTCCCGGGGCTTTTTTATGTACTGCTGGTTCCGGAAGATGGAGCGGCAGGCTTTGCCGCCGGCGCGGATTCAGTTTTTACTTCCGACTTGGTTTCGGATTTAGTTTCTGACTTAGATTCTGATTTAGATTCAGAACCCGATGATGATTTTGTTTCACTGCTATCGGCAAGATTTCGCTTTTTGTCACCGTCTTTCTTGAAGTCGGTTTCGTACCAACCGCCGCCAGCGAGACGAAACTGCGGCGCGGTTAATTGACGGCGCAAAGTTTCTTTTCCGCATTCCGGGCACACGCTCGGATCGGTATCCGATAATTTTTGTAGGCGATCAAATTGATGACCGCAGCTTTCACATTCAAAACCATAGATGGGCATAACAAATCCTAAGTACAGCAAATCTCATGTAACTCCCTTGTTGCAGGGAGAGAGAACAACTAAACCGCTTCCAACTGCTCGTAAATTTCCAGCCACTCCGCTTCCAGCGTTTCAATATTTTTGATAATACTTTCTTGCTTCGTTGAAAGCGCTGCTAATTCTTTTATGTGGCCCTTGCAAAACTCTTCATCGGCAAATTGGTTTTCAATTTGTAATTTTTCGCCCTTGTACTTTTCCAATTCGGTTTCGACTGTTTGAAAACGTTTGCGAAGTCCACGCATTTCGTTGTCGGTACGTAGCGGACTCGATGCAATAGCTTTATCTGGCTTGGCCGTTTTGGTGTCACTGGCTTTATTGCCGCGAGCACGCAACCATGCGGCATACTCATCCAGATCACCTTCAAACGATTCAACTTTGCCATCGGCAACGCGCCAGAAGGTATCGCAAACCAGACCAATCAAATGGCGATCATGCGAAACCATCACGATCGCGCCTTCAAAATCAGACAGGGCTTCGGCCAGAGCTTCACGCATTTCCAAATCAAGATGGTTCGTCGGTTCGTCGAGCAGCATTACGTTTGGTTTGTTGTAAGCAATGATGGCTAAGGCTAAACGAGCTCGCTCGCCGCCAGAGAATCCATCAACCGGTTCAAACGCACGGTCACCGGCAAAATTCCAGGTGCCCAGATAATTTCGCAGTATTTGATCGCCTGCATCGGGTGCTACTTCTTTCAAATGCCAGAGCGGACTTTGGCCTTCGTGCAAACTTTCGACCGTATGCTGCGCGAAGTAACCAATCTTCAAATCCGGGTGTGCGATGCGCTCGCCCGCCAGCAATGGCAACTCGCCGACCAAGGTTTTTACGAGCGTTGATTTACCGGCACCATTCGGGCCAAGCAAAGCCACACGGTCGCCCGCTTCCAGACCAAAGCCGACATTTTCAAGAATACGAATACTGCCGTAACCGGCATCCACATGATTCAAACGCAATAAAGAATGCGGCAGCTTGAGCGGTTCCGGGAAATTAATCTTGAAGCCGCGCTCGGCACGTACTGCTTCGGTGCCGGTCATTTTTTCCAGGCGCTTCATACGCGACTGCGCTTGTTTCGCTTTGCTGGCCTGCGCCTTGAAGCGGTCGATAAAGCTTTGCAGATGTGCGCGCTCTACCTGTTCTTTTTCAAAGGTAATTTGCTGCAAGCGTAAATGCTCGGAACGCTGGCGTTCGAATGCGGTGTAACCACCTACATAAAGTTTTGCCCGGCCATCATGCAAGTGCAAAGTATGGGTACAGACTTCGTCGAGAAATTCACGGTCATGCGAAATTACCAGCATGGTGCCTTGATATTTCAGCAGCCATTGCTCCATCCAGAGCACTGCGTCCAAATCCAGATGGTTGGTCGGTTCATCGAGCAGCAATAAATCGGATGGACACATCAAGGCGCGCGCAACATTTAAACGAACCCGCCAACCGCCGGAGAAGTCCGACACGGCTTGTTCGTGCGCTTCAGACGGAAATCCGAGGCCATGCAATAAACGGCCTGCGCGTGCATTGGCGTCGTAGCCGTTGATTTCGGAAAGTTTCTGATGGGCCGCAGCAACGGCATCCCAATCTTCGCGTTGCATGGCATCGGCTTCCGCCTTGATGACCGAAGCCACTTCGGTATCACCACTCAATACAAATTCGATGGCGGCATCAGGTAAGGACGGTGTTTCCTGCGCCACACTGGCGAGGCGGATTTTGCCGGAAAAATCCAGATCGCCGGTATCGGCTTCCACTTCGCGCGTGAAGGCTGCGAACAAACTGGATTTGCCACAACCATTGCGACCGACAACGCCCACACGCCATCCGGCTTGCAGTGTGAGGTCCATTTGGGACAAGAGAAGGCGTTCGCCCCTACGCAGAGCGAAATTACGGAAAGAGATCATGGGCGCATTTTATTCGGTATGGCAGCAGTAAAACATCTATATTTTTCGGCAAGGCATAAGTATTCGTTGCTGAAGAGCATTCGAAAACAATTTAAAGTCAGCCTAATGCAGGCTAAGTGCTTGATTCAGCAAGGCCACGAGATGTTTAGTGATTTGGCGTTAATTGGCCTAAAGTAGCTTCTCGACACTGTGCCGGAAAAGCCCCCATGACTGACACCACCCTCTTATTGAGCGCGACTGAAGCCCGTATTTTGGGCTGCCTTATTGAAAAAGAAGCCACTACACCCGAGCAATATCCGCTCACACTCAACGCTATCCACTTAGCCTGCAATCAAAAAACGAATCGCGAGCCCATCATGGAGCTAACGCTCGGCGATGTTGGACATTGCATGCGCCAGCTCGATCCTCGCGGATTGGTGCGAAGCCAGCACGGCGCCCGTGCCGAACGTTACGAGCATCGCTTCAATACCGCTTTCAGTCTGACTAAACAGCAGCAGGCGCTACTTTGCGTCTTGATGTTGCGTGGTCCGCAAACATTGAGTGAGTTGATGACACGTACCGAACGTTTGGCGAGTTTTAGCGATATTGAAGAAGTGAAACACACGCTCGAACGACTTAGCCAACGCGAAAATTCATTGGTTGAACGAATTCCACGCGCCAGCGGCCAACGCGAAGACCGTTATGTGCATTTGCTTTCCGGCCCGGTTGATCACTCGCAATTGCCTGCGCCAAAAGCGCCATCTGCACCGGCTTCGAATGCACTCGAAGAACGCATCGCACAATTGGAAGAACGATTGGCCAATGTGGAGCAGCAATTGCATCTATTGAAAAAAGACCAGCCGTAACATTCCAAAGCTATGTGTTTTGAATGTAAAAAAGCGCTTCATAACATTTGGTTAAAGGTCTGTTCTTCATAATCACAAAGATCAGATTTGATTTTCAGAGGAACGCCTATGCCTCATGCGACACCGCTCATAGCGCTAATTTCGCTCGGTGTGGTTCTGGCTTTCATTGCCGGCTATATCGCACAGCATCTGCGGCTCTCGCCGTTGGTCGGCTATTTGCTGGCGGGCATGCTGATTGGACCGTTCACGCCTGGATTCATTGCCGATCAAGGGCTTGCCAATCAACTTGCCGAGATTGGCGTGATCTTGCTGATGTTCGGTGTAGGCCTGCATTTCTCGCTGGAAGATTTACTCGAAGTTCGCAAAACCGCCATTCCTGGCGCACTTGCCGGCATCGCCGCAGCAACACTGCTCGGCTGGCTACTGGCGTGGAGTGTGGGCTGGTCACCCACGCAAGGTTTTGTTTTCGGTTTGGCCCTGTCTGCTGCCAGTACTGTGGTGTTATTACGCAGCCTTGAAGAGCATCGCTTACTCAGCACCAGTCGCGGAAAACTGGCCATCGGCTGGGTGATTGTCGAAGATCTGGTTATGGTGCTAGCACTAGTCTTTCTGCCAGCCTTGGCGCATGCCACGGGTAGTAGCGATGGCTCACTTGATATCAACGTGCTACTAGTGTCGCTGGCAAAAACCCTAGGTAAACTCACCATTTTCGCGGCCTTGATGTTACTCGTTGGCCGGCGTGCGATTCCTTGGCTACTCGAACGCGTCGCAGGTTCCGGGTCGCGCGAATTATTCACGCTTTCCATATTGGCAATAGCTCTCGGCGTTGCATTCGGTTCGGCACAGTTGTTCGGTGTCTCATTTGCGTTAGGTGCATTCTTCGCCGGCATGTTGCTCAACGAATCCGAGCTAAGTCACAAGGCCGCGGCTGATACGCTGCCAATGCGTGATGCTTTTGCAGTGTTGTTCTTCGTCTCCGTTGGCATACTGTTCAATCCAAGCATTCTTATCGAACACCCCTTGATGGTGCTCGGCACTTTCCTGATCATCACCGCGGGGAAGCCCATTGTGGCGATGCTAGTTGTCCATCTGCTTGGCCATCCAAAAGCCGCTTCGCTGACGATCGGCGCGAGTCTGGCGCAAATCGGCGAGTTCAGTTTTATCCTGGCGAGCCTCGGTGTCAGCATGAAACTTTTACCCGAGCAAGGTCGCGACCTGATTCTGGCTGGCGCCTTACTCTCTATTGTAATTAATCCGATGGTATTCGCTGCATTGGGACGCTGGAAAATTCGCAGTAAAGGCGTGGTCTTAACTACTACGGCTTCGCTCGAACCCCTACTCGGCCCAATATTACCGTCGCGGGATCACACCATCATTATTGGCTACGGGCGTGTTGGCAGCCATCTGGCCCATCTATTACAGGAGCGCGGTGTGGCACTCGTTGTTGTCGATGCAAGCGGTGATTTGGTGGAACAAGCACATGCCAAGGGCATTGCGGCGATTCGTGGCAATGCTGCCAATGCAAAGTTACTAAAGGATCTTTCGGTCGAGACCGCTACGCATGCATTAGTCGCAATTCCGAATGAATTCGAGGCCGGTGAAATTATTGCCCGCCTAAGAACAGCCAATCCTAAAATCAGTATTCTCGCCCGTGCGCACAGCGATAGTGCTGCAAGACATTTCTTTGATCATGGTGCCGATGGCGCGGTTTTAGCAGAGCGCGAACTGGCACATAGCATGGCGGAGATGGTGTTAAACGATCCGTCGTTGATGACTACGAACAAATAAAATTTCCGGCTCTCAGGGATTCAATTCGATGCCAATCATCGGGCATGAAATTCAGAGTTAATGATTCACAGCAGCCTTTGCGAGTGGACACTATCGGAGCAGGCAAACTGGCTTTATTATCGAATTTTGCATAAGCGAATAATCAAGCAATGCCACGCTGGCTCTGGATTACATTAGTCCTTTCGATATCGCTACTCTGCTGGCTAGGTTTGCGTTCGCCCGAGCCATCCAGAACAGCGCCAATCAGTACCGACGGCACAAGTGCTTGTCCGATGCCGGATAAATTCAGGCGTGACGATCAGCCACTGCAATCGAATATTGATGGTCGCATTCGACCCGTCATGCTCGGTGAATCCACCATAATTCCTCTGGCAGGCTTTAGTTTGCAGGCACGCGTACTGTCACGTGAAAATTACTATATGGGTACCGAAGCGGAATTTTCGCCAACCGATTTGGCGCTCGGCTGGGGGCCGATGTCCGAGCCGGACATGGCGAAAAAACTGAACGTTAGCCAATCGGGTCGTTGGTATCGTTACAGCTGGGGCAGCGAAGGTCCGCCGATCGAGCAGAGCGAAATTATTTCGAATAGCGCCAATATGCATATGGTGCCGGCGAATAATTCCGTGGCTGCATCGCTGAAAGATATTTCGGCCAATGATGTCATCGAACTGGATGGCTGGTTGATTCGCATCGAAAAAAATGACGGCTGGCGCTGGCAAAGTTCACTATCAAGAAATGACAGCGGTGATGGAGCATGTGAAGTTGTATATGTTTGTTCGATTCGGGTGAAAAGATAATTCTGAAGTAATCATCCATACTGAAGAATGATTGGCGTTAGCCTTACAGCTTAAGGCCCGCTATCGCCCGGCTTAAGTGGTTCAAGCTTTGCTTCAGACAGCCAACTTTGCATAGCAGGCAATTGGTAAATTGCATTCACATATTGGACGGCATTTTCATCCATCTCGACACCATAAGCAGTGAAGCGAACACAGACTGGTGCAAACATTGCATCCACGATTCCGAATTCGCCACATAGAAAATCGCCACCGCCACCGAAAAATTTCCGTAGATCCCGCCATATAGCCTGGATTCGCTTGATATCCCGATCGGCATCTTCCTTCCAGAGATAATCATTCGCTTGCCGATGGCAATTCATTGGCAATTGGCTGCGTAAAGCCGCGAAACCCGAATGCATTTCAGCTGTTGCCGAGCGTGCGACAGCTCGTGCCTTAAGATCGCTTGGCCACGCTTTACCAGCCAAATAACGTTCATTGACGACTTCGCAAATAGCAAGCGAATCCCAAATGGTTTCATCGCCAATACGCAAAACGGGCACTCTTGCGGTCGGCGAATAACTGTCTATACGCTGATAAAACTCGGGCGTGTCCAATGGCAGTTTGGTTTCGACAAACGACAACTTGAAATGTGTCATCAACATCCAAGGACGTAGCGACCAAGACGAATAGTTCTTATTGCCAATCACCAACTCAAGATTCATAAGGTACCGCTACTGATTGCCTGGATTTGATTGCCGCCATATTGTCTTGCCTTGGCAAGTGCAGAGGCAGTCCGGTCAAGCATCATTTTACTGTTGCGTTCACCCGGCTGGAGATGGCTAACACCCACGCTAAGTGTGAACTTCATTGCCGGTGCCGATGTTGTTTTAACGCGATTAGCAACATTGCATAGTCGTTGCGCTAACTCGCGTGCTTGGCCAATATTCCTGTCCGGCATCAGGACGACAATATCCTCGTCATCGAAGCGGGCCATGGTTACGCCGTAATCGACTTCATCGTTCATTGCTGCAACGGCAGACTGCAGGATTTCTGTTTTCAATCCGGCCTGTCCGTTAGTCGTATTAGAAAAATTATCAATACTCACGCGAAGAAGCGCTAGTTGTTTTTGCTGCAATATCGCCGCTTCAATCAGGCGTTTGAGAATCTCGTCAAATTTTTCCCGATTATACAAACCGGTTTCCATATCCATTTCCTTGGCATGACGCGCCAACATGGCTTCAGCTGCATCGTCGCCCGCCGTGGTGGCGAGTGCGGCGAACTCTGCCCCGATATCCATTTCCAATTCAGAATAATTCCGGTCGGTATGTCGTTCGACAATAAGGGCACCCCAGCCCGGCTTGGCAATTGGCAAGGGTATGACTGCCAGACTAACTTCCTGCAATGGACCTTCAGGGCCATCGAAATCCAGCCTTATTTGCTGAGGTGCCGTCATGCGACTTAAATTTTTCAGCATATTGCTGCGCTGGTTGATCAGTGACGCATAACGTTCGGTCGCCGACTTTGGCTCCACGATAAGCAAATCGGCGTTGTGGTAATTTTTGGCAATTACTGCAGAT
>JBDTTC010000174.1:0-4333 GCA_039930825.1 Arenimonas sp. | reverse complement strand
AACTCGTCGTGACCAGTTTGTATCCAAGGGCCATGCCTTTGCTGCGCTATGCAGTCGGCGATTCTGTCGTTCCGTATAAAAATAACGATGAGTGTCTGATTGAATTTGAGTCCGTATTGGGCCGCTGTAACGATGCCGTCATATTGCCCGATGGCTTAATGATCCATTCCGAAGCGTTTACCCACGTGCTACGCGATTTGCCCGGCATTAATGCTTACCAGATTGTTCAGCGTGAAGGCCTGTTACCATTGATACGTTATGAGGCAGGACAGGCGCTGTCAGAGGAAACCTGCGAGCTAATACGCCATCGCATGGCGAAAGTAGATAATCAATTAAGCGCAATAACCATTGAACGCACAGCCCGCATCGAGCCAACCGTGGCGGGAAAGCATCGAATGGTAGTCAAGGAAAACTGATATGACATTACGAGTGAATGGCGAAGAGATACAGATCGACCGATACGCGAAATACCATGCCACCCGTTTCGATGCCACGATCGCAATGGTCAAGAAATACGGCGGCGGCAGTCTGGTCGAACTCGGTGGTCACCCCTGGGCCATGACCTCAAGATTGGTAGCCGACCCGAATGTAAAATTGGAAGCAACGGTCAGTGCAGAGGAAATTATTTGCTGGTCGGATGAAATTCCGGTTACCAGCAAACAATACGAAATGGATATTGGCGATGGCACGCCAAAGCATTTCAGAAACATATCGGCAAATCTCGAACGCACTTTATTTCCGATTGGTGCGGAAGTGGATATGGTTCTGGCATGTGAAATTATCGAACACGTCACGCGTGCTCCGCATAATCTACTCTTGAACATTAATAGTTGGCTGAAACAAGACGGCATTGTCATTCTGACGACGCCGAATGGTTCACAGCTGGAAAACCCATTTCGCGTACGGGCAAAAATGCCGGCCTTCAGGCCCAGTGTTTACAGTCGGCATAATTACGTGTTTACGATGGACGGCCTGGTGGATCTGGTCGAGAGCTGCGGTTTCACCGTGGTGGAATCCATGTTTTACTCGCCTTATGCCCGCACCGGGCTGACAAATTTATATCGCGGACTTTACGATATTGGTCCGCGCTATCTGAAAAATAAATTGGCACAATCGCTATGCGTAGTAGCGAAAAAAACCGAAACGCGGACAAGTGCCTCGAGATTGCCAAAAGTCTATGCCGCAGATACTGGCTGGGATAATCTGGATGCTTCGGCAATGCCGTCCGGACAAAGCATTTCGCTGGAATAGTGGAAGCGAATGACTATTAAAAATCCCGGCAAGATGCGCAGTGTTCAAGTGGTTGCATCCATTGCCAATGAAGCGGCAGGGCCGTCTTATTCGGTACCGCAGCTTTCATCTGCCTTGGCAAGATGCGACTCGGAAGTTGACCTGGTGGCATTGGGGAATGGTTCCGAAACAATGCAGGCGGAAAACGTCAATTACATTGCCTGTAAACAGGACTTCGCCGCAACGCCAATGCTGAGCCAGCTCCGATTGTCGGGTGATATGCATCGTACTTTGAATCGCAAAGCAGAAACCGTCGATATTCTGCACACCCACGGACTTTGGTTAATGTCGAATGTCTATCCGGCCTGGGCTGCAAAAAAAGCCGGAAAAGCATTCGTGCTGTCGCCGCGTGGAATGCTCGGTGCTCCTGCCATGCAATTTTCAAGAATGAAGAAAAAGGCATTCTGGTATGCCTTGCAACATCGTGCTTTGAAATCGGCGGCATTACTGCACGCAACGAGTGAGGTTGAGTTCGACGAGATCAGGGCGGCCGGTTTGAAAAATCCGGTGGCGATCATCCGTAATGGAATTGATGTTCCTGATCTGCAAAAAGATACAACCAGTTCGGAAAGAACGGTGTTGGCCCTTGGCCGTATTCATCCCAAAAAAGGACTTGACCAACTTATTCATGCCTGGTCATGCTTGGGCAATCGAAGCACCGGATGGAAGTTGAGAATAATTGGTCCGAGTGAAGACGGGCACGCCGAGCAACTGCAGAAACTTGCGATGAATCTAGGCATTACAAATGTATTGATTCAGGCTCCGTTATACGGACCAGAAAAACTTAATACCTACCGTCAGGCCGATTTATTCGTATTGCCGACGCTGAACGAGAATTTTGCACTCACCGTAGCAGAAGCTCTGGCTGCGGGTACACCGGTAATATCCACCAAGGGCGCGCCCTGGGCAGGCTTGCAAGAGCATAAGTGTGGCTGGTGGATAGACCATGGCGTCGAATCAATGTGTGCCACGCTTGGTGATGCGATGAGCCATCCACGTGAGGAACTAAATCTCATGGGAAGCAGAGGGAGGGAATGGATGTTGAAAGATTATTCCTGGGATCATGTAGGGCAGGAAATGTTGATGGCGTATCGCTGGTTAGCAGGGCAGTCCCCAATGACGGAAACTATTCGATGCTTGTAAGTAGATCGATGAAGCAAAAGTCGCATGAAGCATATAAAATCAAAGATATATCCATGTGAGTGCAAGACATGGAATTTTTTTGCCCTGATCGCAATTTTTGGAGTTGAATAATGGCTTTTACCACCAAGCTTCGAATGGCACTAAATAAGATCATAAAGCCATTGAATTTGCAGGTTGGCACCTTGGTTGCCGAGCAAAGGGAAATGAGCCGTTTGAAATCGCTCGAAACGGCCGGCTTGCTGGATAGGCCGCTTTATTCCTTACTTCCCGGAATGGCGGATTTCGATCCGACGCAGCTTGCAAAAGCTTATTCCCTGCATCGCGATGATATTGAACGACTTTGCGATGCGGCGCGAAACGATGTCGGGTATGTGTTGAAAAATGATTACTTCACCAGCCCGGACATGGAAGTGCTTTATTTGCTGGTACGAACCCTGATGCCTCGGCGAATTGTAGAAGTGGGTTGTGGCAGTAGTACACGGATCAGTCGCCAAGCGATTATGGATGGCAAATTAGCTACCAAGATTACTGCCATCGATCCGTGGCCGCGCAATGACATTGCTCCGTACGTGGATAAGTTTGAAAAGACGCGCTTGGAGCAAATAGAAAGTTACGAAGTATTTGAAAGTCTTGAAGCCGGGGATTTCCTGTTTATCGACTCGAGCCATGAATTGCGGGTCGGTAACGATGTTGCCAGAATCGTCTGCGATATTATTCCCCGATTGAAGCCGGGTGTGGTGCTACATTTCCACGATATTTTCCTGCCCTACGAATACCCGAGAAAATTCGCTTTTGAATACCCGTCCTGGAGTGAGCAATACATCCTGCATGCACTGATGCAGGGCCGTGAATGCGATGTCATTTGGCCTGGCTATTATCTGCAACGCGCAAAACCGGAGGTGGCCGAAGCACTGCCATTCCTTAAGTCAGGTCAGGCACAAAGTTTCTGGCTGGTGCTGAAATGAAAATCGTATCGAGAGTGCTTCCTCAATGAGTTCGATTTTGCCAGCACGCGACATCCCGGTGTCCGTGATGATCTTCACCTTGAACGAAGCGCTGCACCTACCATCCTGTCTCGCTGCGCTTACCTGGTGCGATGACATCATCGTAGTGGACTCCTTCAGCACCGATGAATCCGAAGCTATTTCACGGAAAGCCGGTGCCCGATTTTTCCAGAATAAATTTACCGGCTTCGGTGATCAACGCAATTGGGCGCTGGACAATTGCACTCCCGCACACGAATGGATTCTGATTCTGGATGCAGACGAGCGGGTAACGCCGGAACTGATCGAAGAAATGAAAACAAAGCTGCCAACAGCGCCTGCCGATGCAGGAGCCTATCGATTGCGTAGAAGATTTTACATGTGGGGCGAATGGCTGAAATATTCGAGCCTGTATCCGACCTGGGTAGTAAGGCTGATTCATCGCGAGCGGGTTCGTTATATCAATCGCGGCCATGCCGAAACCCAGGAAGTGAAGGGGAATATTCTCGAATTGCGTAGTGACTTGATCGATGAAAACCTGAAAGGCATTGATGAGTGGTTTGAAAGGCAGAATCGCTACTCAAGCAAGGATGCCGAGTATGAAGTTGCCAACGAACAGAAACCCATCGCGTGGAGCAATCTGCTGTCAGGCAATGGATTGCTTAGGCGCGCTGCCATCAAGCAAATCGCTTCGCGAATGCCATTTCGACCTTTCACCTATTTCATGTACAGCTATGTTTTTCGCTTGGGCTTTCTTGACGGCAGAAACGGCTTGCAGTTTTGCCTGATGAAAGCAAGTTACCAAAGAATGATCATGATCAAAAAATATGATTTGCGCAGGAAGGCAGTATGAAGGCCTCAAAAATATTAGTTACTGGCGGCGCGGGTTATATCGGCTCGCATATGTGCAAGCAATT
>JBDTTC010000173.1:0-4797 GCA_039930825.1 Arenimonas sp. | reverse complement strand
GATGGCTATCGTAATGGGGCATGAAATCGCGCATGCATTATTGCGTCATGGTTCGCAACGCATGGCGCAGCAAAAATTGGTACAGATGGGACAGATGGCAGCCGGCGTTGCGATTGGCGAGATGGACCCCAATCAACAACGTATGGTGATGTCGGCGCTAGGTGCTGGTACGCAATATGGTCTTGCTTTGCCTTTCGGCCGTAGTCATGAAACTCAGGCTGATGAAGTAGGTTTGATGCTGGCAGCCGCAGCTTGCTACAACCCGAAAGAAGCAATTCCTCTCTGGGAACGAATGGCGCAACTCAATGGAGGACAACGACCGCCAGAGTTTGCATCGACCCATCCGGACCCAGCCAATCGTATTGCCCACTTGCAATCATTGATGCCGAAAGCAGAAAAGTTTTACGCGAAATATTGTAGTACCGCCAAGTGATTGGCACCTGCAAACTCACACATCAAAAACTGATAAATAATCCACCATTTACAGGCAGATTAATGCCTGTGATGTAGCTGGAGTCGTCTGCGCACAGAAAGGCAACTGCTCGCGCTATGTCATCGGGCTGGCCGATACGGCCAACCGGAACTGTCGCCAGAATCTGTTCGCGCAAATCCTGCGGTACAGCATCCGTCATGGCGCTTTTGACGTAGCCAGGGCTTACGCTGTTTACAGTAACGCCTTTGCGGGCAACTTCGCGTGCCAGTGACATCGTGAAACCATGCATGCCAGCCTTCGCTGCGGCGTAGTTACTTTGGCCGAATTGTCCGGTTTGGCCAATGATCGAACTGATATTCACGATGCGGCCATAGCCACGTTCGCTCATGCCGTCAACCACGTGCCGGCAAAGATTGAAAACACTGGTCAGATTGACTGCGATCACGGCATCCCATTCCTGCGGTTCCATCTTTTTTAAAACGGCGTCGCGGGTAATGCCGGCATTGTTCACGAGTACGCTGATGGGGCCGTGCAGGGATTCGACCTGCTGCACAAACTGGGCGCATTGCTTGAAGTCGCCGACATCGACGGCTTCAAAATGGATATTCAGGTTTTTCATCGACATCTGAATATCATCCCAGCGCGACCTGGATGCGGGTAAATCAGCAGCGATAACTTTGTAATTGCTTTGTGCAAGGGCACGGCAGGTTGCAAGACCGATGGCGCCTAGGCCGCCAGTTACCACGGCAATACGTGAATTCATGAGCGATTTGATTCAGAGTTGGATGATTTGCGAGATGCTTTTGTTTTACGTGCCGGAGTTACAGGCCCGAGAATTCCTTCCTGCAATGTTTTCCATAATTCCAAATTGCGTTCGGTAATCTGGTTCAGGAGCGGCCAAGTGGTTTGCCCAACAATGCTGCTTACCTGGCTACGTAAATTTTGTTGTTGATCGATGAACATATCCACACTGCGTTCCAGATAGCTTCCAATGTAGCCCTGCAGGGAATCGCCATAGAAACGTATGATTTCAGTCAGCAATTGTGCGGATAGAATCGGTTGTCCGATATCTTCGTGTTCGGCAATAATTTGCAATAGCACAGAGCGGGTAATGTCCTTACCGGATTTTGCTTCACGTACCGTAAAAGTTTCGCCCTCGATGATCAGCTGTCGGATATCCTCCAGTGTTATGTAGCTGGAAATTTCCGTGTCGTAGAGACGGCGATTCGGGTACTTTTTGATGATGCGAGTATCTGACATTTGATGCCCTGCGCTTGCGTATGGAACCTGAGAACCTCCGAGCATCGCGCTTTATCGGAATTCATGCAAGTAGGCGCCCAATCTAAAACTGTTAAGCAGTTAGCATTTGCGAACGTGAAAGAATTTTCATGGCTTCAAACTGTGTTACGGCTTGCATTAGCGCACGTTCAGGCCTGCTTTCTGCAGGCCAACTTGTGAAATCCTGCCCTAACAACTGCCAGACATAGCGCAAAGCAGGAATGGGGTCATTAGGATCAATAGGGTAAGCCGATAAGGACTTGGATAGCTTTTGCCCGTATGCATCCTTTACCAGCGGCAGATGAGCGTAGCGTGGAGTAGGGAAGCCAAGCTGGCGTTGCAGATATATTTGTTTCGGCGTTGAGCTCAGCAAATCCTGACCGCGCACGACATGCGTAATTCCCTGATCGGCATCGTCAACGACGACGGCAAGTTGATACGCCCAAAATCCATCGGCGCGCTTGATCACCATATCGCCTACCTCTGTGCCCAGCAACTGTGAAAAATTACCCTGGAACTGGTCTTCAAATGCAATGGTGATGTCCGGAATGGCAAGACGAATGGCCGGACGCGTCTCTGCTAGATGTGCAACACAGAAACGGTGTATGCCGTTGTGAATTGCCAAATCCTTGCGCGAACAAAAACATTCAAACGCAGAGCCACACTCCATCAAACGCCGCAGAATTTCCTGATACCGTTCGCTGCGGCGGCTTTGCCATAGAATCGTTTCATCGGATTCCATGCCAAACGCTTTCAGGGTTTCGATATGGCCTTGTGCGACACCTTCGATTTCTCTCGGCGGGTCGATGTCTTCAATACGGATCAACCATTGGCCCCCGGCCTGCCGGGCCAAAAGCCAACTACCGACGGCGGCCATCAAAGAGCCTAAATGTAAGTGGCCGGTAGGTGATGGAGCGAAGCGGCCTCGATAGGGCGGTAGAGTCTG
The DNA here is from genome assembly GCA_039930825.1 of Arenimonas sp. Taxonomy (GTDB): domain Bacteria; phylum Pseudomonadota; class Gammaproteobacteria; order Xanthomonadales; family Xanthomonadaceae; genus Arenimonas. Next base: position 2,140 of record JBDTTC010000173.1, on the reverse strand, counting down.
CATGCAGCAAGCTTAGCTGAATGAATCGGATTATTTAAGGATTCGCACTTGAAAACTTCTAGCTGCGCTACACTTTAAATAGTATTAACTCTCGTTAGAGGTATCGTTTCCAATGTTCAATCGTGTCGCTTTATTCTTGGCAACCAACTTCGCCATCCTGCTTCTGGTATCACTGATCTTCAAAGCTTTCGGTCTGGATATGCGGGCGGCACAATACGGTACCAATCTAGGTGGATTGCTGGTGATGTGTGCAGTCTTTGGTTTTGCCGGTTCATTCATTTCGCTGGCATTGTCTAAATGGATGGCCAAACGTGCGACCGGTATGGTGCTAATTACTCAGCCGCGCAACGAGATTGAACAATGGCTACTCAGCACCGTACAGAAGCAGGCAGACCGCGTCGGCATCAAGATGCCGGAGGTTGGTATTTACGAAGCTCCTGAGATAAATGCTTTCGCAACCGGCATGACTCGGAATAATTCGCTGGTTGCGGTTTCGAGTGGTTTGTTGCGCAGCATGACGCGTGATGAAGCCGAGGCGGTGCTAGCACATGAAGTCAGCCATGTCGGCAATGGCGATATGGTGACACTGACCTTGATCCAGGGCGTGGTGAACACCTTTGTCATGTTCTTTGCCCGCGTTATCGGCAATATTATCGATAAAGCGGTTTTGGGTAATCGGGAAGGTCGCGGTCTAGGTTATTACGGCATAGTTTTTGTGCTCGAAATAGTATTTGGTTTGCTCGCGTCGATCATCGTGATGTACTTCAGCCGTTGGCGGGAATTCCGTGCGGATGCCGGCGGTGCAAGTCTTGCCGGAAAACAGAAAATGGTAGCGGCATTAGAGCGTTTGGCCAGCAATCAGGCACAAAGCAGCTTGCCGACCCAGATCGCGGCCTTTGGTATTTCAGGCAATATCGCGAAGGGTTTACAGGGCTTGTTCATGAGCCATCCGCCATTGGTTGATCGTATTGCAGCACTGAAGAACAGTTCTTCGATTTAAACCTGGTCAACGAACAAGAAAAAACCGCCGTGAGGCGGTTTTTTTGTTTCAATCGATTGCAGTATCAAGATCAGAACTCGTAAGTCATCGTATTCATTGGCGGCGCAAGGAAGTTGCCCTGAACGTAATCAATGCCGGTCGAGAACAGGAATGACATGCTGCCAGCATCCGATACAAACTCGGCAATGCATTGTTTATCGAGTTTACGAGCCTGGTCGACGATGTCTTTGACCTTTTTCTGGTTATCGACATTTTTTGCAAGATCCATAATGAAGCTGCGATCGATTTTCAATATTGCCGGTTCAAAGTGGTTGAGCATCTGGAACGAGTTCAGTCCAGTGCCAAATTGTTCGAGGCATAAACGGCAACCAAATGACCCGATAATTTTCTGGAATGCCTGCAGAGATTTCAAGTGACTGAAAATTTTCGATTCCGGAATTTGCAGTACCAGTTTGTCGCCGGTAATGCCTTGGGCTTTTAACTGTGCGGAAATGAAATTGTGCAAATCACCTTCAATCAAGGAGGCAGGCGTGACTTTGACGTAAAGTGTGGTGTCTATTCCTGCTTTCTTTCGTTCAGCCAACAAACTTATCGTGCGACCGATGACCCAGCGATCAATGTCAGCCAGTAGGCCATGCTCTTCGGCGATCGGGATAAAGTTTTCCGGCGAAACAATTTCTCCACTCGGAGCTGTCATTCTCAGAAGGACTTCGTAAGCTTCGCCTTCTGCACCTGTCAGGCTGATCATGGGCTGATAATTCAGTACGAACTGGTCTTCGCTGAGCGCCTCCTTGATTCGTGCTACCCAAGCCTGAATCAATTCCTCTTCTGCACGATCGCGCGCAGCCGGATCGAAAATATCGAAGCGATTACCGCCCAAACCTTCTGCCGATTGCAGGCACTGGTTCGATTTGCCGAGTACTTGCGGCACGCTGGCGATTTTCTCGCCAATTTGCACGCCGCCAATACTCACGGTAAGTACAAGTGAATGCTGGTCGATATCTAGCAGGTGACCATCGAATGCGGCGCGAATTTTTTCAGCCAATTCCAGAGTTTGCTTGTGATCATGCTGGCGGCAAAGCACGGCAAATGTATGGTCGGCAAAACGTGCTAGCACGGTGTTTTGATCCATCAATGCGC
>JBDTTC010000172.1:0-3758 GCA_039930825.1 Arenimonas sp. | reverse complement strand
GTTCCTTGGAATCTTCGTAACGTGCAGGCGCTGCAGGTGCTGCGGCGACAGGCATTGGCGGCGGTGCAGATGCAGAAGCGACGGCACCGGCTGTTTGCGGTACCCAATCCGATTCCGCAGCTTGATCACGTCGCATGCTTTGCTTGTCGGAATTAGCCTTTTTTTCCATCATTGCATCGGCCATTTCCTGACGTGCATCTTTTTCACGTGCGCGCATCTCGGACTTTGCAAGTTGTGCTTTTTCTGCTGGTACAGCGGAGGCCGCAGCATCCGTTGCAGATTCTGTTTGCGCGATTGCTGGTGGTGGCGGCGGAGAAGTCGGTTGCGGTTCGCGTGCCGGAATCATGTCAACAGTCAAAGAGTCGTCCTTATGACTGCTATCGACTTCCTGCCTAGACATCACATTCTGATCGTCCGGCAATTCGTAAATCGGTGCACTCATCGACTGGAATACTTGCCAGCCTATACCGACAGTCAGTATTGAGGCGACAGCTGTACCAAGCCAAAGCGCGGATGTACCAAGCCAGGTTTTTGCCCAGCGCGGTTTTTTGTGCGAGTGTGATGATGCCACCGCATCCGAGGCCGCTTTCAGAATCAGGGCATCCAGCGACGCCGGCGGTTCACCGCCAGGCAATGCACGAACAACGCGGGCAAGATCGCGCTCTTCGGGGTTCAGTGATTCGTGCTGGGATGGGGGCTGAGTGTTCATGAGCGAAGTTTGTCTCGCAGTTTATCCAGGGCATAACGAAGTCGTGATTTCACGGTTTCTCGTCCAACACCGGTTATTTCCGCAATTTCCTCCAATGATAATTCCTGTTCCAAACGCAACATCACTGCTTCCCTCTGATCTTGGGGCAGTTCTTCCAAAGCCAATTGCAGTCGTCGTCGTTCTTCAAAAGCCGATAACTGACGTTCAGGCGTTTGTGGATCTGGCGTTTGCTCAGCGCGTTCCATTGCATCTTCGCCGGCTTGTGGTCGATGTTTCTGGGCACGCCAATGATCGGTGAGTCGGTTATGGGCGATCTGGTAAAGCCAGGTGGTAAATTTTGCTTCGGGCCTGTAACGCTCACGCGCTTGAATAACTTTTTGCCAGACATCCTGATAAAGCTCTTCGGCAGTGCCATGTTCACGTAACTGCCGCAACATGAATCGAAACAGCGGTCCACGATGGCGCGCATACAGAAGTTCGAAGGCGCTGGCATCGCCAGTTCCATACGCGGTCATCAATTCTTCATCATTACGCTCTGCCAACATGTGACAGAGCGTACGAAGTTTTTGCTATTTCGAAAAGCCATCATTCGCTGATTTGTGCAACATCGGGTGTTTCAACGAGGCGGCTAGCCTGGTCTATCAGGCCTAAAAACTCGGCCCGATAGCCCCAGGAATCAGGCAGTGACACGCTGCTGGCAAGTTGTCTTACATCATTCCACTTGAATTGCCCGCTGTTTTTTCCGCCACGTAATAAATCGGCATAAGCGGCAAGCGATGCGGCCAATTTCATGCGGTCGCTTGGTTTTGCGCTAATGCCAGAACGCAGCATTGGTTTTTCGATCAATTGGCTTTTTTCATTGCCCGGCTGCTTGTAGCGCAATCTCAACAACGCAATTTCATCAGATTTGGCTGCCGTGACTGAGGCGGTTTTACCGTAACGAAGAGGACTGACGCTTTCGCCAGCGGAGCCGACCAAAGTGATTTCATAGATGGCAGTCACGTCATGACCTGCACCGATTTCACCGGCATCAATCTTGTCATTGTTGAAGTCTTCGCGATTAAGTTTGCGATTCTCGTAACCAATCAAACGGTATTCGGCGACAAGGGCAGGGTTGAATTCGACCTGGATTTTCACATCCTCGGCGATCGTCATCATTGTCGAAGACATTTCTTCGACCAATACTTTCCGTCCCTCATTCAAGTTATCAATATAGGCATGATTGCCGTTGCCGACATCGGCAAGTTGCTCTGCCATTTGATCATTGTAATTGCCTTGGCCGAAACCCAGGGTCGTCAATGCAATGCCGGATTTACGTTGATCGGCGACCAGAGTCTTCAGCATTTCGGTATCGTAGATGCCGACATTGAAATCGCCATCAGTGGCAAGAATCACGCGATTCACACCATTGCCGATGAAATTATCCTTGGCGATTTTGTATGCCAGTTCGATACCCTGACCGCCATTGGTGGAGCCGCCGGCTTGCAGTTTGTCCAGCGCCTGCAAAATGGTTTCTTTGTCGGCACCACTTGTGCCTGGTAAAACCAAGCCTGCACTGCCGGCATAGACAACGATGGAGACGCGATCCTGCGGCCGCAATTTATTCACCATTTCCTTGAAGCTTGCAACAAGCAAAGGCAGTTTGTCCTGGCTTGACATCGATCCGGATGTGTCGATCAGGAACACGATATTGGCGGCCGGAATTTGCGAGCGTGCAACTTCGTAACCCTTGATGCCGACCATCATCAATTGGTGCTTTGAATTCCAGGGTGCAATCGCAATTTCGGTATTGACCGAGAATGGTTGTCGCCGCGAGTTCGGGGCTGTATATCCAAAATCAAAGTAGTTGATGATCTCTTCGGCGCGTACAGAATCCGCTGGTGGCCGGGTACCGTTATTTAGCATGCGGCGGACGTTGCTGTAGCTTCCAGTATCCACATCGATCGAAAATGTGCTGACGGGATTCTCTGCTGCGAGTTGAATCGGATTGTCACTGAAATTTTTATATTTTTCAGTATTTTGTTCAGGCAGTTGTGATGCCTGGTAACCCGATATGACGCCACCCATGGTCACCGGTTGCGACCGTAACATCGGAGGTGGCGGTGTCGGACTCGGGACAGGACTGTAAGCAACCGAAGCGGCCATGTCTACAACAACGGATTCCGGGGTTGCGTTCGCTTTTCTTTCAGCTGTGTCACGGCGAATTTTGCTGCCGGTGACTTCAATTTTTTCAATTTCCTGCCTATCTTTTTTGTCGGCCTCGGCCTCGGCCTCGGCGGCAACTTCTTTCTTCACCTGGTTGTTACAAGCTGTTAACAGAGTCAGGCTGATGGCGAATATAAGTGCATTGCGGTTCATTACACGCTCCTTTCGGTTAGGTGTATGTATGAACGGGGGCAAGACAGTTTCGGGGTTAATTGTCTAAATGCTCGGGATTCGAGGCTTATAATGCCGCCATGAAATACTTACCGCTAAGGCCCCTGTTCTGGCTTAACCAAAGGCCGATGCTGACTGCGGCCATCATTTTAGTTGCCGGTGTTTTTCTCAGCTGGCGTGCAGGCGAACTTGAGTATCAACATGATCTAAGCCAGCAGAAAAATGAAATTCAGACTCAGGTTTCGAATTTTCGCGCACAGCTGGAAACTAAGCTTAATTACAGCGTGGCACTCATCAAGGGCTTGGCTGTCGATCTGGTTATTCGCGAGGAAATGAAGCCGGAACAATTTGCATCGATTGCGAAAGAATTGAGTCGTACAAATCCAGCCCAGCGTAATTTATCGCTTGCGCCTCATTTTATAATTCGCGATGTCTATCCAATCACGGGAAACGAAAACGTTGTCGGATTGAATTTGTTACTCGATCCCGAGCAAAAAGCCGCCGTCTATCGATCCATCCAGCTTGATGATGCCGTGCTTGCGGGACCATTCCAGCTCGACCAAGGCGGATACGGCATAGTGTGCCGTATGCCGGTATGGATCAAGAAGGAGGGGGTGCCACGATTATGGGGCGCGGTGTCGATCACGCTGATATCGCGGATGCCGGGGCGCTG
>JBDTTC010000171.1:0-11854 GCA_039930825.1 Arenimonas sp. | reverse complement strand
ATGTCGAAGTCACCGATCAATTGCGTGGCGTTGACTATCTGAAAACCCTGCCATACGTACAGTCCGATAAAATTGCAGTGCATGGCTGGTCGAATGGCGGCTATATGACCCTGATGTTGCTTTCGAAGGCTTCCGATACTTATGCCTGCGGCGTAGCCGGTGCGCCGGTCACCGACTGGGGTCTTTACGATTCACATTACACCGAACGCTACATGGATTTGCCGAAAAATAATCCCGCCGGCTACTTAGACAGTACCGTGTTCGCGCATCTGAACGGCTTAACATCCAAATTATTATTGATTCACGGAATGGCCGACGATAATGTGCTGTTCACCAACTCGACCAAGCTAATGTCGGAACTGCAGAAGCGCGGCACACCGTTTGAGTTGATGACATACCCGGGTGCCAAACATGGTTTGCGTGGCAGCGATGCCTTGCATCGTTATCGTTTGACCGAAGATTTTTTCGCGCGCTGTTTGAAGTAGAAGAATGTCGGTCCTACAAGGTACCGCGATTTTTTCCGATATACGGGCGATAAATTTCGCGTATGCGTTTCATGTCGCTTTCAAAGTCGTCGGTTAACTCTACCAATGGTCCGGCGCCAATGGTTTTATCCGGATAATGAAACCAGGCACAGCACACCGGCACTCCGGCTTTACGTGCGATTTTCCAGAAACCCGGCTTCCAGTGCTGCACTCTTTTACGGGTACCTTCGGGTGCCAACACGAACCACATTTGTTCAGAGTTGCGAATTTGGGCCGCAATCTGCTCGATGATATCGCCGGGCGCACTTCGGTCCACTGGACGACCACCGAGTTTTCGTAATATCCAACCCAGCGGCCCTTTGAATAATTCGGCTTTACCGATGAATACAATTTCTACGCCCATCGCCGCTTTTACTGCCATGCCCCAAACAGCATCCCAACCCGAAGAATGCGGTGCGGCTATCATCACCATCTTCGGCACATCCGGCCATGCGCCGGCCATTTTCCAGCCACCCATTTTCAATATCAGCAAGCCTAATTGCTGCACCCATTTTCCGGATTTGCTGCGCGGTGCATTTGGCGGCAATGACAAAACTCTTTGCATGCATCAATCCCAGGTTTTGCTCGAACGGGTGCGCTTGATATCGGCGCGCTCACGTTTACCAGTCAGGCGGCGCTCTTTCGCACCCTTGCTAGGTTTAGTCGCAACCCGTTTTTTGGGCACATGCATTGCTGTCTGGATGACACCGGCCAAACGCTCACGTGCATCATCACGGTTACGTTCCTGCGTGCGGAACCGCTGCGCACTGATCACGAATACCCCATCAGCAGTCAAGCGACGGTCACTGCGTGCAAGCAATCGTTCCCGTAATGGTTCAGGCAGACAGACCGAATTTTTTATGTCGAAACGCAATTCCACCGCCGTCGATACCTTATTGACGTTCTGCCCGCCCGGACCACTGGAACGCACGAAGCGTTCCTGCAGTTCGGAATCGTCAATGATGATGCTGGGGCTGATGATAAGCATGGGCGCAGTTTATTCTATTTTTGTAGGGCGCCGCTTGCGACCGCCAAGGATGGCGAGAGTGTCGAAAACGCAGGAGCAGTTTTCGACCTGCGCCCTTGGCCTGTCGCAGCGTTTAGGCGCACCAAACAGCGCCCCTACGTACCATCTCCACATAAGCTAAAATATGCGGCTTATGTCGACCAACACCATGAATGCGCCGCAAAAGGCGGCCGTTGAATATACCGATGGACCCTTGCTGGTATTGGCCGGTGCGGGCAGCGGCAAGACGCGCGTGATCACCGAAAAAATCGCGCACCTGATTTCGCACAAGAAGTGTGAAGCCAAGCACATTGCTGCCATTACCTTCACCAATAAATCGGCGCGCGAAATGCGCGAGCGTGTTAGCAAAAGAATCAAAAGCGATAAATGCGAAGGCCTGACCGTTTCGACTTTCCATTCGCTGGGTTTGCGTTTTTTGCAGGTGGAATTACAACGGGCAAAATTGCGTCGTGGCTTTTCTATTTTCGACAGTGACGACCAACTCGGCATCATCAAGGATTTATCAGCGCCGGGCTTGAAAAACGATGCCTTGCAGGCCTTGCATGGCTTGATTTCGCAGGCGAAGAATAACGGCCTGTCTCCGGAAGAAGCCTTCGAAGCGGCAAGAAGCGCGCGCGAACGCGAAGCCGCCAATTTATATGATCGTTACCAAGCGCGCCTTCACACTTTTAATGCGGTGGACTTCGATGATTTGATCCGAATTCCACTCATGCTGCTGGATCAAGACAAGGATCTCGCACCAGCATGGCGCGAACGCTTACGTTATTTATTGGTGGACGAATGTCAGGACACCAATGGCGCGCAATACCGCTTGCTGCGACATCTTGCCGGCCCCAAAGGTAATATGACCTGCGTCGGCGATGACGACCAAAGCATTTATGCCTGGCGCGGCGCACAGCCGGAAAACCTGGAACTGCTTGGTAAGGATTATCCCAACCTGAAAGTGATCAAGCTCGAACAAAACTATCGATGCTCCGGAAGAATTTTACGAAGTGCGAATCAACTGATCCAGAAAAACCCGCATGCGCATTTGAAAAAACTGTGGAGCCAGCATGGCGACGGCGAGCCGATTCGCATCTGGGGCTGCAAAAACAATGAACACGAAGCCGAGCGTGTTGCCGCCGAAATTCATTACCTGAAACAGGCCAAGGAAATTCCCTGGGGCGAATTCGCAATTCTATTTCGTGGCAATCATCAATCACGAGTATTGGAAAAGGCATTGCAATTATTGCGGATTCCTTATCACCTAACGGGCGGGACCGCTTTTCTAGATCGCGGCGAAGTAAAAGACACGCTCGCCTGGTTACGCGTGTTGGCGAACCCGGATGACGACGCGGCATTTCTGCGCGCCATCGCAGCACCAAAGCGCGAAGTCGGCGGCACCTCGTTGGCGAAACTGGCGGAAATGGCACAACACGCTAATCTTTCGCTGGCAAATGCGGCCGACAATATCGGCATGATCAAACAATTATCGCCGCGTGCGGCATCGGGCCTGCATGAATTCACCAGCATCGTGCACCAGATGCGCGATTTAGCCGAAATACTTTCGCCAGCCGAACTTACCCGCAAGCTGATTGAAAAATCCGGCTTGCTTGCAATGATCCGTTCGCAATGTAAAGACGAAGCCGGTTACCTGCGTCGCAAAGAAAATCTGGAAGAACTCGCGCAATGGTTTGAAGACGCACGCGGTGGTGGCGCCGGCGAATTGGCGGCGCAATTGGCATTAATCAGCAATGCCGATCGCGGCGAACCGGGTAATCAAGTTCGCTTGATGAGCCTGCATGCCGCCAAAGGGCTTGAGTTCCGCGTGGTATTTCTGGTCGGACTGGAAGACGGCAATTTGCCACATGAAAGAAGCATCGAAGAAGGCGGGCTGGAAGAAGAACGCAGGCTAATGTATGTCGGCATTACGCGGGCGAAAGAACGTTTATATTGTTCACACAGCGCCGAAATAAAACGCTGGGGCGCGGTCGAGCATTTGTTGCCGAGCCGTTTTCTGGATGAAATGCCGGCTGCCGATTGCCTGCGTGACGGCGCCGACCCGGAACGCGATACCGCCGAAAAAAAACAACGCGGCAAAGCCCATATGGATGCGATTGCGGCCTTGCTGGGCAATTAACCCAATTATTTAAGGCCTGGGCAGACTGTTAATTATTTCCGTGGAAAGATTAAGCGCCGCTTCGTATTCCCTTGGCGCCAGTACGTCTCTTCTTATTACTTCTTGCAAACCGTTACCCGTACACGCTGATATGGCTCCGCCATAGAGACAAAAATTCGTCACTATCTGGGCGTTGGCGCTGCAGTCGGCGCCGAGACGACAAGCAGCAAGCCGCCAAGCATATTCATTACGTTCACTACCAGAAAATTGACCCAAAGCTGAAGCTCTTGATTGATTATGTGCGCCCATAACATTCGCCAACTCCATCATCGCATCCGGATCTTTTGATGCAATGATGAAATCCACCCCTTCATTTAATGATCCATCATCTAATTTTTCTACGCCCATTCTAGTTAGAACTTTTGCCATTGATTGCGCATCTTTTTTCATCGCAGCAAGGGCGTACCATAAGTACGCGTCTTTAATATGGATGGGCATATTGACTGTAAAGTTTTTGCAACGCGCCTCTACTTTCGCGCCAAAGCGAGCATATAAATCCCGAAGTTCTGGGGCTATTTTTCCCCTTGCATCTAAATCTTCCTTATACGTTTTTTTACTTACGCTGTAGGTAAAGCATTCCTCTAACATACTGCCGTATATTCTTTGGGCAATTATGTCGCCCGCTTCAGCTTTGCTTTTGATGTCATCGGAAATTAAAGATAAATCCACAGCCCTTTCATATTTCAGCTCATCAGCAGACTTTTTCTGTCCGTGCAATCCGTCGACAGCATTTTGGATCTCAGCTGCCTTTTCTGTTTCGTCAGTCGCAGGAATGACAATAGCTTGATCAAGCTTTTTATTGCTAGAGGTAAGGATATAAATTGCTGCAAATGCAATAAATGCAGCTAAGACCAATAACGAGCGCCTCATAACAAATGGCTCCACGGGTTACTGAAACGACTCAAATCTATTAGGCTTTTTTTGGGCCGGCAACATCAAGTGATTCGTTAAAATTTCAAACTGCCCTATTTTATCCCAAAGGTAAGCCCTATATTTCAATGCCCTTTACAAAGTTCCGAATCAGTTATTCGATGTAGCTTGGGTTTCGCTACAATACGACACTGACCACAAGAACTATTACCTAGGCTCCTTTATGAAAACTGCCCGCCTCTTCATATCTTGTTCCCTGATGCTGCTGCTCGGCGCCTGCGAAATGGTACAAACCAAACCGCAAATTGCGAACGACACTCCCACACCCGTTGCCATCGATACCAAAATCGCCACACACGACAATCTGAATGCCGTGCTTTGGATGCAGACCTCGGTCGAATACAAATTACTCGCCGGCCAAACCTGGCGTTCGGGCCTGGTGCAACTGGATCGCGCCATCAAAACGCCGACCTGGGATGCACTCACTCCCGACGAGCGCGAAAAACCGGCGAAGGGCTTGCCGATGGCGGTCATCGTCGATATCGATGAAACCGTGCTCGACAACTCGCCTTATCAGGCACGCCTGATCCGTGATCACGCCAACTACGATGATGTCACTTGGGGCGACTGGGTGATGGAAGAAAAAGCCGCCGCCATTCCGGGTGCGTTGGAATTTGCCCGGGCAGCGAATGCACGTGGCATTACTATTTTCTACGTCAGCAACCGCGCCGCCCATCTGCAGGCAGCGACGTTAAGCAATCTTCGCAAATTGGGTTTCCCGCTTAAGGACGACAATCAGTTCCTCGGCTTGGGTCATTTCGTGGACAACTGCGAACAGCAGGGTTCGGAAAAGAATTGCCGCCGGATTTCGGTAGGCCGCGAATACCGCGTCTTGATGCAATTTGGCGACCAGATCGGCGATATGGCCACCATTCTGGCCAATACCCGTGAAGGCCGCGAACAAGCGATCAAGCCTTACCTGGGTTGGGTTGGCGAGCGTTGGTTTGTATTGCCAAACCCGAGCTATGGTAGCTGGGAACCGGCTTTGTTCAATAATGAGTGGTCGCAGTCGGAAGACGAGCGTCGTGCACAGAAGTATGATGCCCTCAGGTACTAATGTAGGGGCGCCTGCTCGCTGCGCCTTGGGTCTACGACATTTTTTGGCGCAGCAAGCAGGCGCCCCTACGGAATTAAAATTTTTAATATTATTTATTATCAATAACTTACATCGTGTTTTGTGAGGTATTGCATTAAGTTTAATTCGGCGTTAATCTGCTTTGGCGCCCGGAAAGCCGCTCCTCGGAGCAAGTATCTACAACCACGATCTGTCCTCCGGTTTACCGGATTTTTAAGGAGACCCAATGCGGTCTCCTCTTTTTTGCTCATTTCGACCCTTATTTATGTGAGCAAGTCCTTGTTTTTAATGACTTCGTATCGATAGCCTTGGGCGATGCCCGCTGCAATCTGCTAAATTCGGCATAGATAGATAGAAGGAATACCGCACTGCATGTTGTTCGTAACTGTTCGCAACCTTGGGCTTTCGTTCGTGCTGCTGGGCCTGTTGCCAGGCTGTGGCCGTGAACCTGTGGCACCCGGTGATCCAGTTGCGGCAGTTGAAGGCTTGGCAGAAGCGATCAAAGACAATGATTTGGTGACCTATTCGAAACTCAGTCTGCCACCCAATCTAAACACCCAGATGGAACAACGCTGGAATGCCGAACTGGCACAGGCGCCTAAACTGACTGACGCCCAGCGCACCGACCATGCCAAGAACATGAAACAAATGATGGAGCCGGGAGCCGAGGCAAAATTATTCGCCGTGTACGAAAGTAAGCTGAAGAAGTTCCAGTCCGAAATCAATGGTCAGTGGCCGATGATGAAAGGTGCCGCCCAGATTTTCGTGACCAGCGCCATCCAGGCTAATGAAAACCTGACGCCAGCCGAACGCGACCATGCCAAAGCGATTGGCCAGGCGATCTTGCAATGGCTGAAACCGGCCATGTTTAGCGACAAACAAAAGGCACGCGAGACGATCGCGGTGATATGCCAGACTGCACGTGAAATTAATTTGCCGCAGGCGGAACAAATGCACCAGCTTTCGAAGCTCGCAAGTCTTGAAAAAGGCGGCATTGCCTTAAAAGGCTTGAAGGACATCGTCCGCATTTACGGCGCAAATATCGATGAAACACTCGACAATATGGAAGCCAAGCTCGTCGATGCCGACGCTTCCGGCGACCAGGCCACGGTCGAAGTCAATTACGTCCTGCTGGATAAAGAAATCCGTTTTGAAATTAAGATGACGCGTATCGATGGCCGCTGGTATCCCGCCGACAAAGTCCACGATGCCCAACAAACATTAAAACAAGCGCTGCCAACCGCAGCCATCTCTGCTCGCTAAATTATGACTACCGAACAAGCTTCGCTGCCATTGCCGCAGCCCGAACCGCCGACGCCAACACCTGCGCCGCCTGACTCGAAAAAAACCTTTGCCAATACCATTGCGCCCTTATGGGCACGCTTGATGGAAAAATTGTTGGCACCGTGGATTGAAATAAAACGCGAACCGAGCGTGCCGCCTTTCACTCCCGATCGCCCGATCTGCTACGTGATTGAAAATTACGGTCTGTCGAATATGCTGATTCTGGATCGCGCCTGTCGCGAAGCCGGACTGCCGTCGCCATTGGCACCCTTACCCGGTGACCCGCTCGGCCGCAAGCGTTCCTATATTGCCTTGTCACGTCGTGGTGGAAGCGTTTTTTCACAACCGAAAAACAAGAATCATTCGGATGGATTATCGCGGCTATTAATGGCGCATCGCTTATACCCGGACCAAGATGTGCAACTGGTTCCGGTGTCGATTTTCGTTGGCCGCGCACCTGATCGCCAGTCCGGTTGGTTCTCGGTTTTGTTCTCGGAAAACTGGGCTTTGGTCGGGCGTTTCCGCCGCTTACTCGCCATATTATTGAATGGTCGCGGTACCGTTGTGCAATTCTCGCCATCGGTTCGCGTCTGGGAAATTTTGGGCGAAGAATTACCGCACGAACGTAGTGTCCGTAAAACGTCACGCGTATTGCGTGCCCACTTCCGCCGCATTCGTTCAGCCGTTATCGGCCCGGATTTATCAACCCGTCGTTTGCTGGTTGATCGCGTGCTGGATGCCGAACCCGTTCGCAAAGCGATTGCCGAGCAAGCCCGCCGCGATAAAACCGAATATCTGGAAGCCTGGAAAAAAGCACACGGCTTTGCTTGGGAAATTGCAGCCGATTATTCGCATCCGGTCGTGCGTTCGCTTTCCTTTGTACTTACCGGTTTCTGGAATCGCATTTACGATGGCGTGCATGTACACCATCTGGAATCCTTGAAAGAAGTCGCGCCCGGCCATGAAATTGTTTACGTGCCCTGCCATCGCAGTCACATGGATTATTTATTGCTGAGTTATTTGCTGTACTCGCACGGCGTGGTGCCGCCGCACATCGCGGCCGGCGTGAATCTTAATCTGCCGGTTATCGGGTCCGTACTTCGGCGTGGCGGTGCGTTTTTCATGCGTCGCAGCTTCAAAGCCAATGCGCTGTATTCGGCGGTATTCACCGAATATGTGTCGCAACTTGTCAGCGAAGGTTTCTCGCTGGAATATTTTATCGAAGGTGGTCGTTCAAGAACCGGACGCTTGATGGCGCCCAAGGTCGGCATGATCGTAATGACATTACGCGGCTATTTGCGTGCTCCGCGTAAGCCGGTGGTATTCCAGCCGGTCTATATCGGCTATGAAAAACTGATCGAAGGTAAAAGTTATCTCGATGAGCTGACCGGCCGGCCGAAAGAGAAAGAAACCATCTGGGCCTTGATTCGTGCCGGTTTTGAAATCATGAAACAGCGCTACGGAAAAGTAGCCGTGAGTTTTGGCGAACCCGTTTTCCTCGACCAAATTCTCGATAAACATTCACCCGAATGGCGCCAAAACCTTCCCGCTGCGGATGAGAAGCCATCATGGATAACCGATGTAGTCGATGAAGCGGCACACTCCATTCAAGTCAATATCAACCGCGCCGCCGATGTGAACCCGGTCAATTTACTGGCATTGGCTTTGCTGTCAACGCCGAAACACGCGATGGCGGAAAGCGATTTGCTTGCCCAGCTGGCATTATCGAAAAAAATTCTTGCCGCATTACCTTATTCAGACCGCATAACCGTTACCGACCTGAGCCCGGAAGCGATCATGGCTTATGGCGAGAAAATCAATATCCTGATCCGCACCAAGCATCCGCTCGGCGACGTGTTGAGCATGGATGACGAAACCGCCGTACTACAAAGTTATTTCCGCAATAATATTTTGCACCTGTTTGCTGCGCCGGCCTGGATTGCATTGTGCTTCCAGAATAATCGCCGCATGAGTCGTAATGGTTTGATGCGTCTTGGCAAGACGATTTATCCCTTCATGCAGGAAGAATTATTCCTGCCGTGGACCGAAGACGAATTCGCCGAGCGCATTAATTCCACGATCGATTTGTTTATTGGCGAAGGTCTTCTCACGGCGATTGCCGATGACGAGCACGGCTATGTCTCGCGCGGTCCGGGCCAGACCGATGAAGTCTATCGTTTGCGTGCGATTGCCCACAGCTTGCAACAGGCATTTGAACGCTACTTTATTGCTATCACGACCCTGGTGAAAAACGGACCCCGCACGATTTCCACCGCCGAACTGGAAACGCTTTGCCAACTGACCGCACAACGTTTATCGCTGTTGTACGCACCGGCCGCACCGGAATTTTTCGATAAATCCTTATTCCGCAGCTTCATCCAGAAAATGCGCGAGCTAAAACTGATCTGGTTATGTCCGGATGCGAAACTTGATTTCGATGAGCGCCTGAACACCTGGGAAAAAGACGCGAAAGTCGTGCTCGGTCGCGAACTGCGTCATACGATCAGCAAGTTGTCGCCGGAAATAGTCAGCAAAGTAACTGGCATGCCGCGCAAGTAATTTTCGTACCCATAGGGACGCTGCTTGCTGCGCCCTCGGTGTATCGAGATGTTCGGGCGAACAAGCAGCGCCCCTACATTTTTCTGATTACGCATCCAGATCCGGAATTAATTTGTTTTCCAGGTACGTCATCATGTCTTTGATGCGCAGCTTGCGTTTTTTCAGGCGCTTGATCGCCAGTTCATCGGCCTGAATGGTTTGCGCCAGTTTGTCGATAGCTTCGTTCAGGTCGCGGTGTTCAATTCGCAATTCGATTAATTGCGCGGTCAGCTGGGCGGTGTCGGGCGGTTGTGACATGGAGCCTCGGTAAGATTGACCTTTATGCAGCTTACACGCCCTCGCCACCGTGTAAAATACACCCTATGCATTTGACTCTTCTCGACCCGCCAGTACGCCCGCTTTCAGTGAGCCGGCAAAAACTCGCTAAACGCCTCCGCCACCAGGTGGGGCAGGCGATTGCCAGCTTTGGCATGATCGAAGACGGTGACAAGGTCATGGTCTGCCTGTCCGGTGGCAAAGACAGTTACGCCATGCTCGATATTCTGTTGGCTCTGCAGAAAAAGGCACCGGTAAAGTTCGAGCTGGTCGCTGTCAATCTGGACCAGAAGCAACCGGGGTTTCCCGAACAGGTTTTACCGGAATATCTGGCCAGCATCGGTGTTCCGTACAAGATTCTCGAGCAGGACACCTATTCGGTAGTCAAACGCGTTATTCCGGAAGGCAAAACCCTGTGTTCGCTTTGTTCACGCATGCGTCGCGGTGCTCTTTACAATTATGCCGAACAGGAAGGCTTTACCAAGATTGCGCTCGGCCACCATCGCGATGATCTGGTTTCGACTTTTTTTCTGAATCTGTTTTTCCACGCTAAAATTTCATCGATGCCGCCAAAACTATTGAGCGATGACGGCAAGCATGTGGTGATTCGTCCGCTGGCAATGTGCAGTGAAAAAGACATAGCCGATTATGCCGACTGGAAACAGTATCCGATTATTCCCTGCTCACTCTGTGGTTCGCAGGAAAATCTGCAACGTAAAGTCGTTAAACGCATGATGGCGGAATGGGAAACTCAAACACCGGGCCGCATCGATACGATTGCAAAAGCGCTCGGCGATATTCGCGCCTCGCATATGGCAGACCCAAGTCTGTTTGATTTTCTGTCGCTCGGCAAACGGGGCGATACCTTATTGCCCGATAGCCAGGCTTGGCTTGCTGGTGAGGCACAAACGCTGCAAGACTCGCCCTGATTTTATTGATTGATATTCGCTTCCGCCGCTCTGCGTGCGGATTTATTTTGTTCTTCTGGAGCTGGCATGTTTTTTCGTAATCTAACTTTTTTCCGTTTCCCCGTTTCACTCAATAAATCATTTAAAGCGCTGGAAGAACGTCTCGGTGAAGTCGTTCTGAAACCTGTCGGTCCACTGGACATGATGTCGCGCGGTTTCGTTTCGCCATTCGGCCGCGATGAAGCCGTACTTTCGCACCAGGTCGGCGATTGCATTTTATTCACTCTTGGCGGTGAAGATAAAATTCTGCCAGGCTCCGTAGTTAACGATATTCTGAATAAAAAAATAGCGGCGATTGAAGAAAAACAAGGCCGCAAACTCGGCGGCAAAGCGCGTCGTAGTTTGAAAGAAGACACCGTCCATGAATTACTGCCGCGTGCTTTCGTAAGAACCACGCGCACCAATGCGTATATCGATATGGAGCATGGCTTTATCGCCATCGATTCTTCCTCACGCAAATCGGCCGAGAATCTGGTGTCTGAATTACGCCACGCGCTCGGTTCATTTCCTGCCATTCCACTCAATGCCGAAACCAGTCCGCGCACCGTAATGACCGGCTGGATCAGCGGCGATAAATTGCCGAAAGGTCTGGAGCTAGGTGAAGAATGCGAACTCAAAGACGGCGATGAACGCGGCGCGATCGTGAAATGCCAGCGTCAAGAACTGGAAACCGATGAAATTAAAAAACATCTGGAATCGGGAAAACAAGTCAGCCGCCTAGGCTTGGTACTCGATGCACATGTGAGTTTCGTATTGGGCGAAGACCTCATTATTCGAAAGCTCAAATTTCTCGATGGCGCAGTCGAATCACTGGAAGACACCGAGCAGGATCAAGCTGCTGAACTCGATGCCCGTTTCGCGCTGATGTCGGCCGAGATCAAGCGCCTGTTCGAAGTGATGGAAAAGAATCTGAAGCTGAGCAAAGCCGAGGCTTGATCGATTCGTAGGAGCCCGTTTTGCCTTGATGTTAGCCGAGACCAAGCGCCTGTTCGAAGTGATGGAAAAGAATCTGAA
>JBDTTC010000170.1:0-8243 GCA_039930825.1 Arenimonas sp. | reverse complement strand
ACGCCGCCCGTGATGCCGATGCCGCTAAAGCTGTGCGTGCACGCGATGCCGAACTCGATATGCAATACACCGCGCTGTTTCGCGAATTATTGACCTATATGGCCGAAGACCCCAAGCAAATTACGCCTTGTACGCATTTGTTGTTCATGGCAAAAAATATCGAGCGTATCGGCGACCACGCGACTAATATTGCCGAAAATACCTGGTTCCTGGTACATGGTGAAGCGCTTATGGAAGGCCGCGAAAAACGCGACCTGACCAGCCAATAGGTTTTACCCACCTTAACAGCTGAAGAAACCCGCTCCGGCGGGTTTTTTCATGCATCGGCGAACCCTTTGGCGTACCCTTGGTCTCTTAAGTCTCGAAGTTCATATTTGTGATCCAACGGAGCCCACGATGACCGCACTGACTTGTGATTTAACGGAGGCACGTAAGGGCAATCCGGAAGCCTTGGAACGGGTACTGAAAAAATCCCGACAGGACCTACGGCGCTTCGCCGAATTCCATTGCGCCATCAATGATGCCGAAGATGCTGTGCAAGATTCCCTTTTTATCGTTTCCCGAAAAATCGGCGACCTGAGGAATTTGGAAGTTTTTACTTCCTGGCTGTTCCGTATCGTGAAGCGCGAATGCTATCGCTACAAACGTGCAAAAGCCGCACTGATGCAAGTGCCGATTACCGAAGATATCGAAGGTCCGCATTATCCCGAGCAAAGTGGTTTAACACGTGATGTCGCATTGGCGCTGGAATCATTGCCGGCCCATTACCGCGAAATTATTTTGTTGCGCGATCTGGATGGTTTTTCTATCCAGGAAATAATGATTCAATTGCAGATGACCAAAGAAGCCTGCAAGGCCCGTCTGCATCGTGCCCGGGCACTGGCACGGGAATACTTGAATTCGTAAGCCGGGTTTTCCTGAAAATATTCTAAGTTTTGGCCAAGCCCATCCAGCCAAATAATTGTCGCCCGCTAATCCAGCAAGCTACCGATAAAACTACGACGGCACCCAAATGCCAGATTAAAACCATAAAGGCAGATTCGCCATTATGGAAAAGACTGACGCCTGCAGATGCTAATGCGGCGGTACTCAATGCCGCTAAATAAGCCGTCAATGCCGGACGAATAACACCCGCATGGCGTACCAGCATGAGCATGATAAAGCCGAGTGGCAAACTCATCGCAGTGATCGCTCTGGCGCATTCCCAACTACCGGCCTCGAAAGCAAAAGCGTCCATTCCGTTCGTGCCGAAGTCTTGCATGCAGCCCAGGCAAAGGCTGCTAAACCAAAGCAAGGCAAAAGGTGCCGACAACCAAGTCCAGGCGCTGGAGCGGCCCGGGACGCTGATCTGGAAGACCGCGAAAGCTGCGAGTAAGCCGGTCAAAATGCTCGCGCCCCAACCGATGGCTTTGACGGGCTCGTGAATATCGTTGAAGAAACCGGGCCGCACGCCATAGCTGGTCACAATCAAGCCAATAATGATGATCGCAGCAATGCACCAAACGAAAGTGCGTTTGATCGGCGAAGCCAAAGGTTTCACCGGCACTGCACTCGCGCTTAGCTGGTCAATCAATGTCTGGGTATTTTTCATAGTGTTATTCCTTGCCAACCAGCGCGCGTTCCAGCGCTTTGATGGCACGATGACAGGCAACTTTAAGCGCACCGGCACTTTGCGGGTTTCCCTCGGAAGCTTCGCTTAGCGAAAGCTCCTTCAAGTGCAACAAATGAATGGCTTCTTTTTGTTTCGATGGAAGCACCTCTATCGCCGCCCGTAATACCTGATGGGATTGTTTTCTAGCTGCAGCATCTTCCGGCGTATCGGCATCATCCACATCAAAATCAAAATGACTATCGGAATCGGTTTCGCTATCAAGCCTTCTGGTTCTCCGCCTCAATAAATCGATACATCGCCGTGCCGCTATCGTGCTGAGCCATGGCTTGAACGGCCGGCCGGGCTCATAGGTATGGCGAATATCGTGCACGGTGATCAGAATTTCCTGTATAGCGTCTTCGGCATCGTCACGATGCCCCAGATAACGTTTTGCCATTGCCCGCAGATAGGGCGTTATTTCAGTTAACAAGGAATGATAAGAAACGCGATCACCTTTTTGCGCATCTACCATCAACTGTGCCCAGCGCACGGCATCGTCCCGCTTCTCGGCGGGAAGTGTTTCCACATCAACAGGCAGTTCACGCAAGGACATCGACTGGACGCGTTCCGATTTGGGGAATGGAAGAATATTACCCATGATGCGGTGTTCGTGCGCGAAGTCCAAGTGTTGTTGTAATGCCATCATGTGTTTAGCGCTGCGTACGCCTGAAAAACAGGTGGTCCAAAGAAAATACTCCCGGGCCGCGCGCCATGATGTACAGCATCAATGCGGCCCAGAGCCCGTGCGTCGGGAAAGCCAGTGGATAGACGAAGGTTTGAATTACCAGCGTCATGATCAATAAGGCGAATGCTGAAAACCGCGAGGCTAGACCCAGCAGCAGGAGAAACGGGAAAAAATGCTCAGCACCAGCAGCCATCGTGGCAGCAAATTCGGGCGGGAGAAGCGGCAACGCATATTCCGAACGAAACAGTTCGATGGCACCTTCGGAAATATGCGGCATTCCCCATTGCACATCAAGATTGATGGGGTCCAGAACCAGACCTTCTATTTTAGTTTGACCCGAAGTCCAGAAAGTAATCGCTATGGAAAATCGCGCGAGAAACGCAATAAAGCTGTGCGGAATTTTACTCATCATCAAAATGAGCAATTCCAGTTGACGGCTCACAAATCCGACAAGGCCCGTTTGTTGCGAAAATCGACTCATACTGCAACTACTCATGGTCTAACTCCGTTTGGCAATCGAGTGCGACTAACGTGCCGTGTTCGATCAGAATGGAAAAAAGTGCTACGGGATTCGCTTCGACATCACTCAATAATGCCTGCTGAAATGCTTCGCCGATGCTGTCGCCTGCACGCAGCGAATTCAAAAATGCAATACCGCCTGGTGGTAACTTTGAAACCGTCACATCCAATACGGGCCGGGATACGATGAGGCATTCGGATTGATTAACATCGATCGGTTCGATATCAGCATCTGCCATGTCATCAATATTCTGGTGCGCCATCCAAATGGAAAAAGCCGCATGCCTCGCGACCATCCAATGACAAGCCGGATGCAAAACAACACGGGTATTGGCCAGCAATTCCGGGCGTGATGCCAGTTGCTGAAAAATTTTTTCCTCTAGCGGAATATGGTCTTTTGCGTTGTAAGCAAGAATACGCAGTGCTTCCAACATCACCACTTCAGACAAATAACCCAGGCTTATAGCAGGGTCATAATTGGCTACCCAGTGTGAAAAGCCCTGCGCATACTCTAGCAAGACTGGCGACCTGGGAGGATCGGCCAGTATGCGCTCACGAGCCATTTCCCTGAAAAATGCAGTGCCTACCAAAGCGACCGTTACCGGAAAACTTTCCTGCAAGGCATCAACAAGATTAACCACGAAATTATTGCGATGAACCGCAAAGCGATTATCGCGCTCCGTCTTTCCGCTTGCCCGGATAGTCGATGGCACCGACATTTCCGGGCTCAGCAATGTCATCGAAAACTCGCGCTGTAGAGCAGCCCGCATCATGCTGCAATGCCCTGCATTTTTTTGGCGGAAGTTTGCAATCTGCTTTTTGCCATCTGCATTTCATGGCATAGCTCGTGATAGGACGGGATATTGCTATCCCATTCAATCAAGGTTGCCACCGGCCCACTGCGATCAAGCAGATAATCATATAAATCCCACACGGAAGCCGCGACCGGAGAACCGTGGTTATCGATCAATAAAATAGTGTCCGCCATGCTTCTGTCCTCTGCATGGCCAGCCAAATGAATTTCAGCTACCGACTGGATGGGAAGGCCGTCGATATAAGCCTTTGCGTCATGCCCGTTGTTTTCGCACGACACATAAACATTATTCACATCAAGCAGCAATCCACAGCCGGTTCTTTTGACAATTTCACTAATGAAATCGCATTCCGAAAATGTACTGGTTTCATATTCCAGATAAGTGCTGGGATTTTCCAGCAGCATACGAATGCCAAGATGCGACTGAACCGTATCTATATGTTCACAGACGCGGTTCAAGGTTTCTCTGTCGTAGCACAAAGGCAGTAAGTCATTAAAAAAACGACCATCGTGCGTTGACCAGGCAAGGTGCTCGGAAAAAACCATCGGTTGATAACGCGAAATCAATAGTGCCAGGCGATCAAGATGGCGCGGATCAAGACCGGTTTCCGAACCAATCGATAAACCAACGCCATGGATCGAAAGATTCGTGCGTTCGCGTATCTGCATCAGCTGAGCGTGCGGGCGTCCGCCTTCGCCCATGTAGTTTTCGGCATGCACTTCTACAAAATCCGGCAACTGTCTATCCAGTATCAATAGCTCAAAATGTTGCGGCTTAAAACCAATGCCGGCCCATTCGCATGGACCGGCATTAGCCGGAAGATACCCACCTGAAAAGCTTCGGGGTAAAGTATTCAAGATCGTATTTTCCGAAATCATTTCGCTCTGCTTACTTCGCTTTGGCTGGCTTATCGCTAAAAGCAACCAATTGGCCGAACTTGGTCGGCGAGGTTTTGGATGCCGTCTGGGTGCAGGTACCGGCTGGCACATTTTTCCAGGCGCTAGCCTGATGTTCTTTCTTCGATGTACCGGCACAGGTAGTACCCGGGCCTGCGGCACAATCATTTTTACCGGCAGCGGCGACGCCGTAGCATTTTTCCATTGCAGGTGCAGCCGCGCTTACCGGTGAGGCCGAAACCGTCAACGCAGCGCCCAGTGCTGCAGCTAAAGCCAAGTGTGGAATCAAAGACGTTGAACGTGAGGACATAAACTTCTCCAAATTATTGAGGGTGGTAAAAATCGCAGGCAAATCGCCCTTGCACTGGAGTATTCGTTTGAACAGGCAATTTGGTTACATCTGGAGTGAAATTATTTTTCTGCTGGTACTTTCAGACCAATTACGAAGTTTTTTTGCTTCAACAGCCTTTCCTGAAGCCAGTGCCGGCCCAAACTGCTATTCTGTGGCCATGGATAACATGCCTCCCGATATGAGCCCCCAGCCCTCTGTAGCGCTCCGTATTGCGGACCGCTTTCGCGGTTTCCTGCCGGTCATTGTGGACGTGGAAACTGGTGGGTTTGAATGCCACCGTCATGCCCTACTGGAAATTGCCGCTATTCCGATCCTGATGGATGAAAAAGGTTTTTTCACTCCCGGCGAATGCATCACCACCCATGTCGACCCCTTCCCCGGCAGTGAGCTTGATCCGAAATCGATGGAAATTACCGGCATCGATGTCACGCATCCGTTTCGCGATGCCAAGCCGGAACGCGAAGCACTCGATTTTATTTTTCATGGTGTACGCATGGCGGCGAGAAAAGCGGAATGTCAACGCGCCATTTTGGTCGGGCACAACGCCCATTTTGATCTTGGTTTCATCAACGCCGCCGTCGGTCGCGTTGACCACAAACGCAATCCATTTCATCCGTTCAGCGTTTTCGACACGGTCACTCTCGCCGGCATGGCTTACGGGCAAACCGTTTTAAGTCGCGCGGTACAAGCGGCCGGTATTGATTGGAATGGCGATGAAGCTCATTCTGCCGTTTACGACACCCAGAAAACCGCCGAATTGTTTTGCAAGATATTGAATCGCTGGGGTTCAATTTAAATACGTAGGTCGGGCCCCGGCCCGACAAGAATGTCACCATTGATAAAGACGTCGGGCCAGGGCCCGGCCTACACCAAGAGGACTTTGCCATGATCTACGACAGCATTCTCGACACCATCGGCCGCACCCCTATCGTTCGCATCAATCGACTCGCACCTGCCGGGGTCGAGATGTACGTAAAACTCGAGGCCTTTAATCCGATGTCGTCGGTGAAAGATAGACTGGCGCACGCCATTATTCTGGATGCCGAACAACACGGCATTCTTAAACCTGGCCAAATGGTCGTTGAAGCCACCTCCGGCAATACCGGCATTGCGCTGGCCATGGTTTGTGCCGCGAAAGGTTATCCCTTTGTCGCTTTCATGGCGGACTCGTTTTCGATCGAACGCCGCAAACTGATGCGCATGCTCGGTGCAAAAGTGATCCTGACACCCGCCGCGGAACGTGCCGTCGGCATGATCGAACGCGCGAAAGCCTATGCCGAAAAACATGGTGCGTTCTACACCGAGCAATTCGATAATCCAGCCAATCCGGCTTATCACCGCAACACGACCGGCCCTGAAATTTTGCAGGATTTCGCCGGTCGGCGCTTGAACTGGTTTGTCAGCGGCTGGGGCACCGGCGGCACACTTACCGGCGTCGGCCAAATGCTGCACCTTGCAAGACCTGAAGTACAAATCGTGACTTGCGAACCTGCGGTTGCAGCGATGC
Organism: Arenimonas sp.; assembly: GCA_039930825.1. Taxonomy (GTDB): domain Bacteria; phylum Pseudomonadota; class Gammaproteobacteria; order Xanthomonadales; family Xanthomonadaceae; genus Arenimonas. The sequence continues at coordinate 1,818 of JBDTTC010000170.1, read as the reverse complement.
TCGCAGGCAAAGAATGGAATCCGCACAAAATCCAGGGCTGGACTCCAAATATCATACCTTCGGTTCTGGATCGCACTGTCTATCAACATAATCTGCCGGTAGCCGATGACATGGCCCGCGATACTGCACGTTCGCTGGCGAGCAAGGAAGGTATTTTTACCGGTGTGTCCGGCGGCGCAACGTTTGCCGCTGCGCTTGAAGTCGCACACACGCACGCCAATGAAGGTGATGTAATTCTTGCCATGCTGCCCGATACCGGCGAGCGCTATCTTTCAACATTCCTGTTTGAAGGAATCAATGAAGGCACCGACGAAGAATGATGCAACGCCAGTGGCTGCTTTTGTTTTTCGTCTTAAGCCAACCTCTGTCGGCAAAAACCATTCGGCTTGAAACAGTGACGAACGCCGATGTGGGGAGCGCTTGTTATTTTTCAGATCCGCAATCGAAAAAACAGGTTCTTATTACAAGCTATACCTCTAACGGGAAAAACACTGCCTATATCAAAATCGATGGCAAACAATATTCCCTGGGCATGTCGGCAGAAAGCACGCCAAGATTAACCATCTACCAATCGACAGGCATTCGATTGGAACTCGGCGACTGGCGGGAAATAGCGCCTTTCTGTAAAGGAACGGAATGTGAAGGCGCGTTTTACCGAGTGTTTCTCACAATCAGAAAAGGCCGCGATAACTCACGCATCAAAATTCACGCGCATTGCGGCGCATGAACTTCGTCGACGTTTCGCTGTCTTTATTTTTTCGCGAACAAACCTAATAATGTCTTGGCAAAAGCCTGGCTTTTCGCCATGTGTCGACAACTGGAACAAGCCATTTGAACGGCATCGAAAACACAACTATTTTATCGTTCCGTTTTTTGTTTCGCGCGTATCGCAAACAATATACCGATGACACTAACCACTGCCCAGGCCGCTTCCATCACGATGGCAGGCATATTGGGTTTGTACATGAGCGATATCAGAATCAGAATCGCGCCAATCAAATTAATCAGCGGGTACCAAACGCCGTTGCCATCCATTCGCCGCGCCTGCAAAAAACTGTAGGCGATTAGCACCATCAAAACACCCGCGTAACCTATCAGGTCAGGCAAGGAGCTCATGCTGCTTCAGCTTTTTTCTTGGCTAAATGGCTACGAACCAAGCCGAAGAAACTAATCAATATCCAGACAATTTGAATAGTAATCGATGATTTGTTCGGCTCGTAATACAGCGATATCAGAATGAATATCGAACCGATGATATTGGCCCATTGATAGAGCGAACTATCGGCAGCTAGCTTGCCTGCCTGCAATGCGAAATACGAACTCAACACGCAACCGACGCCAAGAAACCCGACGTAGTCATACCAATTCAAATTCATTTTGCTGCTCCGACTCTTTGGCGGACCACTTCAAATAAAGCCACACCCGTCGCAACGGAAACATTCAAACTTTCCATTTCACCCGGCATCGGAATTTTCACCAACCCATCGCAATGCTCGCGCGTGAGGCGACGCATGCCATCGGCTTCGCCACCCATCACCAATGCGACATTGCCTTTGAAATCGGTTTGATGAATCGTGCCTGCTGCAGCACCATCGAGACCATAGACCCAGACGCCGGCATCCTTGATCGCTCGCAAAGTGCGAGCGAGATTAGTTACCGAAAAAATGGCAATGCGATCTGCCGCACCCGCCGACGTTTTGCGTACCGTCGCATTGATTGGCGCTGCTTTATCTTTCGGGATAACCACTGCCGTTACCCCTGCCGCCGCTGCACTACGCAAACAGGCACCAAGATTATGCGGGTCTTGCACACCGTCCA
>JBDTTC010000169.1:0-1932 GCA_039930825.1 Arenimonas sp. | reverse complement strand
CCTTGATAACGTTTGGCGAGGGTTGGCATAACAACCATCACCATTTCCCCGGCTCGGCGAGCCAGGGTTTCAAATGGTGGGAACTAGACATCACTTATCTAGCACTGAAAATCATGTCGGCATTCGGCCTGGTGTGGGACTTGAAAGTGGTACCGTCAAAGCTCAAACGTAATTCAATCGAAGCCCTATGAAAATTGCAGTCATCGGTAGCGGCATCGCCGGCATGGGCTGTGCTTATTTGCTGGCGCGCCAACATGCAGTTGTGCTGTTCGAAAAAGAAAGTCGGCTCGGCGGACATACGCATACCCATGCCGTTCACCTGGCAGGCAGGGACTATCAGATTGATACTGGATTCATCGTATTCAATCCCGATAACTACCCTTTGCTCAGCAAATTATTCAAGGAATTGAACGTAGTGACGCAAAAGACCGAGATGGGGTTTTCGGTGCAAAACGCCACCACAGGTCTTGAATACAACGCAACGAATTTGAATGCGATGTTTTGCCAGCGCCGCAATCTGGTATCACCAAAATTCCTTCGCATGACGACCGATATTCTGCGTTTTTACCGCGAATGCCCGCATTTGCTCAGCATAGCCGATGACGGCCCGACCCTCGGCGAATATCTAAAGGCAAACAATTATTCGCAACTATTTATTGATGACCACATCGTGCCGATGGCCTGTGCCCTGTGGTCTTCGCCATCCGACACGATTATGCAATTTCCGGCAAAGTATCTAGTGCAGTTCATGCACAACCATAATATGTTGCAAGTAAACGAGCGCCCCGAGTGGCGCGTGGTACAAGGCGGCTCAAGCAGTTATATACGTGCACTGGAAAAAATCTGGGCCGTGGATATTCGTCTTGATGCAAAAGTGCAAAACGTTACACGCGAACATGATGGTGTGCGAATTAAAACCGCAGTAGGCGATGAATATTTCGACCAAGTCGTTTTCGCCTGCCATAGCGACCAGGCACTTGCACTGCTAACCGATGCCAACCCGCTGGAACGCGAAATACTAGGCGATCTTCCTTATCAGGAAAACGAAACCGTATTGCATACCGATGCATCAATCCTGCCGAAAAACAAAAAAGCCTGGGCCGCCTGGAACGCCTACATTCCGGCCTCGAAAGTCGAGGCCTGTACCGTCAGCTACTGCATGAATATCCTGCAATCGGTGCAATCACCTGAACCCTTCGTCGTTACTCTGAACCGCACCGCCGATATTGCGCCGGAAAAAATCATTGCCAAGATGCGTTACCAGCATCCGATGTACACTCACGCCAGCGTCCAGGCGAAAACCCGTCGACATGAAATCAATGGCAAGAACAATACATGGTTTGCCGGCGCCTATTGGGGTTTCGGTTTCCATGAAGACGGCTTGCGCAGCGGCGTTGAAGTCGCGCGTGCACTGGGTAGCGACTGGTGAGTGAACAGTTTGCCAGCGCGATTTACGAAGGCCGGATTCGCCATCGGCGTTATGCGGTCAAGCCGCATGATTTTGAATACCGCATTTACCAGCTTTATCTGGATTTGGCCGAGCTTGATCTTGTCTTCAAAAAACGCTGGCTCTGGTCTTTCAACAAGCTGAATCTGGCCTGTGTGTTACGCCGTGATTATTATGGTGATGCGAACATATCCATCGAGCAAGCAGTACGTGACCGTGTGCAAAATGAAACGGGTATTCGACCGAGCGGCCCGATTCGCCTTTTGACACATGGTCGCTATTTCGGTTTTACGATGAATCCTGTCAGTTTTTATTATGGCTTCAAGGATGACGGTAAAACTCTGGACTGGATTCTGGCCGAAATTACCAATACGCCCTGGGGCGAACGGCATGCTTATTTTCTTCCGGTTAATACTGCAAGCAAAAAAGCAAAAACCTGGCACTGGGATTTCGCCCTGGGCAACCCCAATTCTCCGCTCATTGGC